>JANNDA010000112.1:0-4811 GCA_031387195.1 Planctomyces sp.
GGTCCGTCGCACCGGATGGCACGGCGAGACTGTTGGCGTGAGCGTTCTGATTAATCTTCGCACGGCCATCCGTGAGACATTCAGGCGAGCGGGGCGGCTGGGCGCACGACGCACGACGCACTTTGCGCGGTAGGGTGGGACAAGCCGCTTCGGCGCCGGCCCACCAAACTTATTCACAAGGAGATCCACGTCCCCGCCCGCAAAGCGTTGAGCATCTTTCGTCTAATTGATGGTGGGCCGGCGGTCGAAGCGACCTTGTCCCACCCTACGATCCCCGGCCACACCGAAAAATCGCCAAGTGCGTCGTGCGCCCGGGGGGCTTACGCCGCCCCGATCGCCTGCCTGGTTATTTCTGCGTGTCCACTTAGCAAATGAGTTGTCGCCGTTCGAAGTGCCCCTCGCGCCGCAGATTGATCCATTCGATCGTGGGGATTGAGTTCGTCAGTTGAGGCAAGAACGAGTCGATCAATCCTTGTTTGACGAGTTGTTCTGGATCGTGCGTTTGAGCATTAGGCAGATCGACTGACTTCAACAGAATCAGTCGTTCGGCTGGCCAACGCATCGTCACCCACGCGGCCAGCGAATCGCTCGTGACCTCCCAGGTATGCGGCAGCCGTTCATGCACATCGAGCGACGCTTCTTCCGTCCGCATGAACTCCGCCAGATCGAGCAGCGGGACGCGATCGCGCTGCCAAACAGATTCGGCTGCCGCGCGGTTCGCGACGAGTTCCAACTTCGGCAACAGGTCGAGCAGCAATTGTTGATTGAGCCGGATCGCCACTAACGCCAGCCAATGCGATCGCTCTTCGTCGAGGCGAAAACATTGATGCCAACGTCGCACGATGTCAGCCGCGTTCCCGCCGCCGCAGATCAATAGCGGGCGGTCTCCGTTGAGGTTGGCGAAGACGGACTGAATCCGAACAGACAAGTCCGAAAGGTCCAGCAAGCTGCCACCGAGTTTGAGAACGGCGATGGACATGATTTGCTTGGACGCCTACGTAGTCATCATCGCTCCGCGTGATGAGCCGGTCGCTTCACAGAGCGTTGGCAGCGTTCGGCTCGTCACGCGGAGCGGTGACGGCTACGTACTTGCGGCTCGGCCGCAAAAACTACTCAGTCGATAATTTTGTTGATGCCATATTCGACAATGCCGCGAGCACCGGCTGATTTGAGTTGCGGAATGATCGTCCGCACGAGCGATTCATCAACGATCGTGTTGACGTCCACCCAATCGGGATCGGACAACGACGAGACGGTTGGCATCAGCAACGCGGGAAGTTGTTTCAGCACTTTCTCCAAATCAGTCCGGCGGACGTTCATCATCAAGCCGACTTTTCCTTCAGCGGCGAGGCAGCCTTGAAGCATCAGCGAGATGTTGTCGATTTTCAACTTCTTCCACGGGTCGGCAAACGCCGCTTTGTTCGCGATGAAACGAGTCGTGCTCTGCAAGACTTCATCGACGACTCGCAGATTGTTGGCGCGCAGCGAGCTACCGGTCTCGGTCACTTCGACGATCGCATCGGCCAGCTTCGGCGGCTTGACTTCGGTCGCCCCCCAACTGAATTCGACCTTCGCCGTCACGCCGTGCTTGGCCAAGTAGCGCGTCGTCAGCCCGATCACTTCGGTCGCGATCCGTTTGCCCTGTAAATCCTTCACCGTTTTCACCGACGAATCATTGGGGACGCACAGCACCCAGCGAACCGGGGCTCGGCTGACTTTCGAGAACATCAATTCACAGATCTCGTGGACGTCAGCGTTCGTTTCCTGAATCCAATCGAAGCCGGTGATGCCCGCATCGATCACACCTTCTTCGACGTACCGAGCCATCTCTTGAGCGCGGATCAACATGCACTCAATTTCCGGATCGTCGATCGTGGGATAGTACGACCGCGATTGAAACTTGATGTTGTAACCCGCTCGCTGAAACAGCGTGGCGGTCGCCTCTTGCAGGCTGCCGGCGGGAATGCCGAGCTTGAGTGTCTTTTGAGTATCGTCGGACATGAAAACCTCTCAATGAATTTTCAACGCAAAGGCGCGAAGGACGCTTGAAACAAGCCTTCAGGCTTTTCTTTGTGAACCTTCGCGTTCTTTGCGCCTTTGCGTTGAAACAGCTTATTTCTTGTAGACCGTCTTCGGGTCGAAGACTCGGTCACCGATTACGACGACTTCGCCGGTCTGCGGGTCGATGCGGCGGAAGAAGCAACTTTTGTAGCCTTCGTGGCAAGCGGCTCCGCCGATTTGATTCACTTTGACCAGTAGCGTGTCGGCGTCGCAGTCGAAGAAGAGTTCCTTCAACTCCTGGACGTTGCCGCTCTCTTCGCCTTTGCGCCACAGCTTGTTCCGGCTGCGGCTGAAGTAAACCACGCGGCCTGTCTGCAAGGTTTCTTGATAGGCCGTTTGATTCATATAGGCCAGCATCAAAACCTCGCCGGTCGTCGCATCTTGAGCGATGACCGGGATCAGTTCAGATTTGGAAAAGTCAGGACCAACAGACACGCGGAAGCTCCCCTTTTCGTAGCACAGGCGGCTCGCCTGTGTTTTCTCTCCTGACGGCAGGCGAGCCGCCCGCCGCTACGTTTCGTTACAGATACTCGTTGATGATGTTTTCAATTTGCTCTTGGCGACCGGACTCGTTCGGGGCCGGGTTGCCTTTGCCGAGCATGTAGGCTTCGAGTTCCGCGAAATTGGTTTCGCCTTGGTCGATCTTCTGGCCGATGCCGCTGTCGAAGCTGCGGTAGCGCTGCTTGACGAGGTCGGTCAGGATTCCTTCTTTGCGGATCGCGGCCGCGATCTTCAGGCCGCGAGCGAATGCGTCCATACCACCGACGTGAGCGTAAAACAGGTCCAGCGGCTCGAACGATTCGCGGCGGACCTTCGCGTCGAAGTTCACGCCACCAGGTGCGATACCGCCCTGCTTCATGATCACCAACATGCACTGCGACGTGAGGTAAATATCAGTCGGGAATTGGTCGGTGTCCCAGCCGAGCAGCAGGTCGCCAGTGTTGGCGTCGATGCTGCCCAAGGCATCTTGGATCGAAGCGTATTCCAACTCGTGCATCATCGTGTGACCGGCCAGCGTCGCGTGATTCGTCTCGATGTTGAGCTTCACGATCCCCTCGAGACCGTTCGCTCGGACGAAGTTTAAGCAGGCTGCCGCGTCATAATCGTATTGATGCTTGGTTGGCTCTTTGGGTTTCGGCTCGAACAGGAACTGGCCTTTGAATCCGATATTCATGGCGTGTTCATGAGCCATGTGCATGAACTTGGCGAGATGATCGAGTTCGCGCTTCATGTCTGTGTTGAACAGATTCATGTAGCCCTCGCGGCCTCCCCAGAAGACATAGTTCTCGCCGCCGAGTTCGTTCGTGACTTCGATCGCCTTCTTCACTTGAGCGGCCGCGTAGGCAAAGACGTCGGCGTTGCAGCTCGTCGAAGCACCGTGCATGAAACGCGGGTTCGAGAACAAGTTCGCAGTGCCCCAGAGCAGCTTGATGCCAGTCCGAGCTTGCGCCTCTTTCAGTTTCGCGGCGACGGCGTCGAAATTCTTGTTGGACTCGGCGAGCGTCGCTCCTTCGGGAGCCACGTCGCGGTCGTGGAAGCAATAGAACGGAGCACCGAGCCGGTCGATGAAATCAAACGCCACATCGACTCGCTTCAACGCGTTTTCGACAGAATCGCTGCCGTCATCCCAAGGTCGGTCCATCGTACCGGGACCGAACGGATCGGAGCCGGTTCCGCGGAACGTGTGCCAGTAGCAAACGCTGAATCGCAACCACTCACGCATCGAGCGGCCTTCGACCACTTCATCGGCGTTGTACTGCTTAAATGCCAACGCTCCCTTTTTGGCTTTTGGGTCAAATGGGATGCGGTCGGGAACGCCGGGAAAGTAGTTCGTAGCCATTCTTGAAAAACCTCAATGCGATTCAACTTCGGGAGAGAACAGTCGCCTCTTTTGGGGAGCGTTTGCGCGATTCGGCGCGATGCGGCAAGTTAACGGCAGCCGTTTTTACTTGCCATTGTGCGGACCTCGGTGGGGCGGACTAATCAGCCAGTTTTGATCTTCGTGGTTGAGACGTAGGCTGCGTCAGTATCTGGACTTGCCGCTGATTTCGGAGTTGGGGTAAAAGCCCGCCGACCAATTTCGGCGGGTATTGTTTCCGCTCATTGACGGCGGGAACTCAAGCAATGGCAAGGATGCCCATGCAAAAATCGCACTGGTGGAATGGCTTGACCGGTCTGCTCAGCGGCCTGGCGCTCATGTCGGGCGTTGCTCAATATTGGCTCAGTTGCGGAACTTCTCTGCCGGCTCAGACGGGCTTGGCTGTCATGCTGAGCCTGATGTTGATCGTGGCGGTTTTGCTACGGATGTCGGGACGAGTTGGTGTGCTGGCCAAAGCCTGCGGGCTGTTCGTGCTGTCGGCATCGACGTTGACCGTGCCGACTGTCTTGAGCTTCGTGTGGTCGATGCTGGCGGGCGCTGGCTTTGATCCGTTTTCTTCGATGCTGACTCAGGTCGCCGCTTTCACGGGAATTGCCTGTGTCATCTTGGGCGTTCCGACGCTGTGTGTACTGGCTGTACTTTCCAGTCGGCGGCAAGTGGTGTTGTTCGCGATTGGATTGATCCACGGTTCGATCATTCTCTGTCCGTGGCTTGGGCCGCAGGGCTGTGGCTTGATTGCTGCCGCGTTGGGGCTGGTGGCGTTTCTGCTGACGATCGTGAGTTGGTCTCGGCAGTCGGAAGAGATTTCAGACAGCAGAGCGGATGTCATTTCTCATGCGGTCAGGAATGAGACGTTTTCGGCGAGCCGGGT
>JANNDA010000116.1:0-7172 GCA_031387195.1 Planctomyces sp.
TCCGGTGACGCCAAACGGCTGATGCGCGAACGAATTCCCAAGAACTTCCGCGACCTGCATATCAAGGCGGGAAACGATGCTTGTTATTGGATGGCGCTTTGTCAGGCCGAGCAAAACCGGACCAAGGCGACGATCGAGCAATGTCTGGCGTACTTGGATCGTTATTCCGAAGGCTCATGGGCTCAGGCCACGAAGTCACTGCTCGCGATGAGCCTCGCCAAACAGAAGCGGTGGAAAGAAGCCATTCAGACGATCAATCAATCGGACGAAGAGTCTCCCGACTATGCCGGCCATCAAGTGCTCAAGGCACGCTGGCGCCGAATGTTGACGGAATCGCTGGAGCAATAGTTGCCACAAGCCGCCGAGGATTGTCGGCATTTGTGCTTCATCCGCCCTCGCTGATGCTGCGAGTGACTTCGGGATGCGGTGGGCCTCGGAGGACTTCAGGCACATCGGCCAGGGCCTCGTCAGGCAAGACGAATGAATTGTTGAGCAGTTCATTGTCGTCGTTGACGAGTTCAGGAAAGCGCGCGTTGTGCAGGATCTGCACGGCGAAGATTTCTTGCACGGCCTCTTCAAATTTGACGAAGCCGACCATCTCTCCGGTTTCGATGTGGACGATCCAGACTCCACACGAACGTTCTTCAGGAGGCCGGTCGGCAATCTTGATGCCGCTAAAGATCGCCGACTCACGGACCTGCGACAGCCCGATGAACGCGAGCGGCCCGACGAAGTCCAAGCCGCGAGTGAACCCCGGTAGCTCGGCCACCAATTCGTAGCGGCCAGTCAGCGGATCAATGAAACCAAGTCCGCCCTCGCCGGAGTTCAAGACCCACAGCCGGTCTCGGTACCAGCGCGGTGAATGCGGCATCGAAAGTCCACGAGCCACGACTTCGTTGGTCTCGATGTCCATCAGAATGCCGCCGTCTCGCTTGTTCTGCCGCCAACCGCCAGGCTCATTGGTTTCGCCCAGTGCCGAGACATACTTGATTCGGCCATCCACGACACACAAACCATTCAAATGACAGCGATCCTCCGGAGCCAACTGCGTGATGAACGGAGGTCGCCAGCGCGGCTGAAAACTGTTGTTGTGACTCCGAGTACACAGGCACGAAAACCGTGTGTTGATGAACCACACGTCATCGCCAATCCAAGCCAATTCGTGGATCTGAACATCGCCCGTGGCGTGTGAAACTCGAGGCAGAAAGCAAGCATCGTGTTTCCCCAAAGGCTCAATCTTCGAGCCCACAACGGGCACGTTGTGAAATTCGCCGATGTCCCGTTCGCAGCCAATTGCCAGACGATTCGGTGCCAGAGCCAAACCCATCGGCTTGGGAAACATCCGAAAGTGCGTGTTGAGCACTCCGCCATCATTTCGCAGAATCACCAGCCGCCCGGCCTGATAAGTCGTCACCAATAGAGACATCCCAAAGTGAGCCAGAATCTCTGGCACATTCGAGGTGTGAATGCTCCGCATCGGCTCCGGTACGGCGGGTGATTCGGCAGTTCCGTTCGAGTTGGTGGCCTCGACGCCGGTGAGATGAGCGTTGGTTGTCATGAATTGCTCTCAACAGCGGAACCGCACAACACCAGAGCGCGGCGAAGCCGCAAAAGTAACCCGAAGCGTTCGCTTTGACGTTACTGGTCGTGCTGCATTCGTGACACGGTTGCATTCTATCGGCCAACAAAAAGAGCACGCGAATTCGCGTGCTCTTGGAGTTTCGTTTTTCACGAGCAAACTAGGCTTTCAGGCCAACCGGTTCGTCGGGATCGTGGCAAATTTCTAGTTCAACCGCTTCGACATTGGCCGTGCTGGTAACTTCCATGGGAACCTCTTCAAAGACAGCCTTCGAGAGGATCACATCGACCGCCTTGCGTTCGCGGATCTGTGCTTCGAGGTTTTCGATGACACCGGTCTTTTCCAATCGAGCGCGCAGGCGACGCACGTTTTCACCGCGAGCCATCGCCATGTGGAGCAACTCGGCGTCGATGTCGTACTGCGTGACGTCGATGTTTTCGAGTGTCGCGATCTTGTCCAGAATGAAGTGCTCCTTCATCGCGTGACGAGTCATGGAGACTTGTCGTTGACGAAGTTCATTTTCCTTCACTTTGATTTCTTGCGACGTGTATCCCGCCTGCTGCATTTCCAGCACTTCGCGATACATCGCGTTCTCGACTTGCTTGAGCACAAGGTCTTCGGGCAACTCCCAGGAGGCTGACTCGGTGATCTTTTCCAGCACCTGCTTGCGAACCGCTTGTCGTTGATCGTACTGCACTTGTCGTTGCAGGGCTTGTTCGAGTTCGATGCGAAGCTCGTCAATCGTCTCGACACCGACTCGCTGCAATAGTGCCCGGTTGATTTCCGGCAGCTTGACGCGATTGACTTCCAAAACCTCGAAGTCAATCTGCACCTTTTCACCGCGCATCGCAATGTTTTCGGCTTCGCGGGAAATGGTGACAGTCCCTTGTCGAGTGTCACCTTTCTTCGCTCCGACCATCAGCTTATCGAAGTCGGTGACCTCACCATCCTCAAAACGAAGGATCGAACGAACGCGCACCGAAAGGTTCTCAAGCTTACGAAGGACGCTCTCTTTGTAGCTGAATGTTGCCGTGACTCGAACAAAGTCACCCGACTCAGCAGCAGCGTCGGTAACAACATGCTCAGCATACTGCTCCAGAAATCGTTGCTGAGCTTCGTCAACATCAGTGTCGCCGACCTCGCGATTTGGCCGCTTAATTTTGATCTGGTCGTAGGACGGCATGTCAAAATTCGGACGCACTTCGACCTGGAACTCATATTCAAAGTCGCCGAGATCGGGGATCGTCAGATTCTCGACATCCAAATCTGGCTCATTGATCGGTTCGATACTCGTGTCTTGCGACAATTGTTCGAGGCTGCCGATGAGTACCTTTTGCTTCAACTCGTCCATCAGCTCTCGGCCGAATTTCTTCGCCACAATTTCCCGTGGAGCCTTACCGGGACGGAAACCCGGAACGGCGGCTCGTAACTTCATTTGGTCGAGCACAAAATCACGGATGTGTTTGATATCTGCTTCGGGAACTTTGACGCGGACATGCTTCTTGCAAGGACCGATGTCGCGGACATCAACTCCTAGCGTCATGCGCCATGCCGAAGCTTCTACTTTCACAGGGGTAGCCGGAACATCAGCGGATTCAACGGTCGTGGTTTCAGGTTCGGCGACGGTACTCATGGAGTCTTTCTCCTGCGGAAGAGGAGCGTTCGCTCGCGACTTCCTTGACGGGTGGACCGCTCGCCGGATTTGCGAAAGCGGCTGGCAGCGAATCAACACTGCCTACAAATGCAAAAACTGGACTTCCTCGAAGCCCAGTTTGAAAAGAGCGGGAGACGGGGATCGAACCCGCGACAACCACGTTGGCAACGTGGTACTCTACCACTGAGTTACTCCCGCAAACGTGGGGCGAGGATATAGCGGCAAACGGTCAAAAGCGTCAAGGCTCGATGATGATTTTGGCGCGATCCAATGAGCCCCTGCGAAAGCCTCGCGACTGATCCTGCCGGAATGCCTCAGCGCTCCACAAACTTGTGGTATTTTTAACGGCTCGGCTCGGCAGTTTGGGGCTTAACGAAATCAGCATTCGTGACTCATACGAAGTCCATAAGGCGTCATCATGTCAGCACGGTTTCTCGTCATTGACGGCTACAACTTGCTTCACGCAGCGGGGCTGGCAAAGGTTCGTTATGGTCCGAGGGACTTACATCGTTGCCGCGAACAATTGATTCAATTGCTGCTGAAGCATCTGCAACCGGATGAAATTGCGCGAGCCACGTTGGTGTTCGACGCGACGCAACCGCCACCCGATGCCGCTCACGAACTTTTTGTGCAAGGCTTGGCGGTCTTCTTCGCCACTTCGCCGGGAGACGCCGATGAATTCATCGAGCGCTGGCTGCACCATCACCACGCCCCTAATCACGTCACGATGGTCTCCAGCGATCATCGACTGCACCGTGCCGCCAAGCGACACCACGCGATGCCAATTGACAGCGAGCAGTTCCTCGAAGAACTCCTGGGCCGCAAGCCGTCGGCGAACACCAAACCGCTGGGACAAAAGCCGGCTGTTGATCCGAAAACAACCCGTCGGCTCAATGCCGATGAGGTCGATGCCTGGCTGGCGGAATTTGGTGACATTCCTGATGCCGACAAACTTCGCAGGACATTGCCGCACTCAGCGCAGGTGCAACCGCCTGTTGTTGAACGTCCAATCCAGCCGCGACCGGCACCAGCAGGCTCAAAGCCACTGTCTCGGCAGCCACTCACAGCGCGGCCGAAGATCGATCTCGAAGAAGAACGCTTGCTGCGCGAAGCCGAAGAGTGCCTGCGTCTGGAAATGGGCGAAGGTTAGACTACTTCGGATCAATGCGCACGCCGAGCTTTTTGAGTTCATCGACTTGTGCCTTCGCCGCATCGCTGAGCGGATTCTCGGTGAGGTACAGACGCCAGTAGGGAGCGAAGCGTTGTTGACCGGCGACATCGGCTTTCGCCGCAGCCAGCAACGGAGCGAGATCCGCAATCTGATTGCCGCCGAGGAACGTGAACCGCAATTCGGTGTATCCCGTCAGGGCCGCCAAATCTTTGATTTTGTTGTTCCGCAGGTCGAGATTGTTGACCCACTTCAAGCCCTTGAGCGGAGCAATATCCTCAATTTGATTGTGACCGAGATACAACGACGCCAGCTTCTCTAAACCAGCCAGCGGTTCGACCGACGCAATCTTGTTTTTGGTCAGATACAACGAGGCCAGCTTTTTCAGACCGGCCAGCGCGTCAACTTTCTCAATCTGGTTCTCTTCGAGTTGCAGGTACTGCAACTTTTCCAACTTCGCGAGCGTTGCGACGTCGGTGATTTGGTTTTTGGAAAGGTCGAGCGACTGCAGATTGCTCAACCCAGCCAGCGGCGCGACGTTCGTGATTTTGTTGCCGGAGAGATTGATCAGCGCCAAGTTGGGGCACTTCTCCAAACCGGTGAGGTCCGCGATCTCTTTCTTCTTAGCTTCGAGGAAAAAGACATTTTTGAGGTCTTCTTCCTTGAGCGGCTCTTCCGGCTTCTTTTTCAATTCCGCTTTGAGTGCCGTTTCCAGATTCTTATCGGGAACCAGCGGCTTGTCCTGCGCCGATGAGGTCGGCCCAGTCATCGCCAGCAGGCTGAAAGTACCAACACAAAGCCACGTCAGAATATCTTGTCTCGTTCGCATGGGTGTCCTCTCCACGTCGAAAGAATCATCAGGTGCTGTCCGTCAAATCCGAAGGGCGGGGAGTGTAGTCACGATCTCAGATCAACAATAGCGACTGCGTCCGATTCACGACCGGATACCCGTCGTCCTTCGGGTGAGCCTCTTTGGATTACTTATTCGCCTTCACGTCCGCTTCAAAGCCTTCCTGGACAATCTTCTCACGCAGTTTTTCCACCGTCATCTGCTGCCGGTCGAAGGTGACATGCAGCAGGTCATGGTCCCATTCGTCGCGGACCAACTCAACGCCGGGAAGCCCTAACAGGGCCTCTTTGACCCGATTGGGTCAATCTTCTCACATCAAGGCCAACCGCTTGCCCATGTCGGTGACGTGGAACGTCACGGGTTCGGGGCCTGTCATCGTCGGAGCTTCGGGCGCGGGCGAACGGCCGCAGCCTGCGAACAACGCCGCCATCAACATTACCAAGCGAATCAGTCGGGTTGCTGCAAGAGTCACGTTCGGTGTCTCCAACTGGTGAGCCGGAGGGCGTCAGCCCCCGGACGATTTCGATTGCCGTTTCGTCCGGGGGCTGACGCCCTCCGGCTCACCTGCGCTATTTCTCTAACTTCGCGCCCACGTCACACGCGACGCGAAAGCCGATCCAGGGATAACGGTTTTTGTGCATCGCTCGTTGCCGGTACGCCGAGCGGCATGCTCGTGCGTCGTCGAGCCACGAACCGCCTCGGACCGACAGATAAAAATTGCCAAAGTCGTCTGGAAACGTGCCCACTGGCGGCCCTTTCGGGTCTGTCTGAGGACTCTCGTCGTAGGCTTCTGGATCGTACCAGTCGGCGCACCACTCGGAGACGTTGCCGTGCATGTCGTACAGGCCGAAGGCGTTGGCCGAAAACGATCCGACCTTTGCCGAGCGGCGCAAATACGGTCCCGGCTCCGCATCGCCGTAGGGAGTTTTTCCGTTGCAGTTGGCCTTGAGCGATGACAGCGATGCTCCGCTATGGAACGCCGTCGCGGTTCCGGCGCGGCACGCATATTCCCATTGAGCTTCGGTCGGCAGGCGGTATTTGCGGCCGGCACTCAGCTCGTCGGGCAACGCCGACAGCTTCTGGCAAAACTCTGCCGCGTGAGTCCACTCCATATTTTCCATCGGATGATCCGGGCCGCCGCCGCTGTTGTTGCCAAACGTTGGTTGGACTTGGCCCCCCATGATTTTGGTGAACTCGGCTTGCGTCACTTCGTACACGCCCAAGTGAAACGGCTGTGTGATAGTCACTTCGTGCGACACCTCTCCGCGAACTCGTTCCGATTCCGTGCGAGGCGATCCCATCAGGAACGTGCCCGACGGGATGCGGGCCAGTTTCATGCCGATCGAATTCGTCAGAACTTCAATCTTGGGTGGCGCGGCTGCCGGTTCGTCCCCCTTCGCGGTTTGGCCCACAACCATCAACACGAAAGACAACAGGACGAATGAAACCAAGACCTTGAATTCACGCATGATGACCTCTTTCGTCGTTCGAGCTTTCGCCCTGAAATCTCCGACACTGCCGTTGAGCTTCATTTTTTGTCCCTCATTTTTTTGTCAGCCGTTTGGAATGAAGAGCTGACAAAAAATGGGGGACAAAAAGATTGAGAACCGGAGAGAAACGGCACATCATCTCACCCCGGTCACATGTCTCTGGTCATCCAAAATACTCCGCGCCGCTCGCCGTTCGCGCATCAATTGAATGCCTGATCCGTCGAACGCGACTTCGGCTGGAAGAGGACTGCCGTGAAACATGGCCGGCGAAGACCACAGACCGTAGGCACCGGCGTTGGCAAACGCCAACACGTTGCCTGGTTCGAGACGTGGCAAGAGGCTGGACTCGGCGAGCATGTCGGCCGGCAGGCTCAAGCAACCCAGCACGTCCGTGGGTCTGAGCGGCAAGGCGCTAGCCGCCGGTTCTGAGC
>JANNDA010000163.1:0-1848 GCA_031387195.1 Planctomyces sp.
GAAGCTCATCCCGATCATCGGCGACGAGCATGTGGACTTCGAGTTCGGCACCGGCGTGCTCAAAGTGACGCCCGCGCACGACAAGGCGGACTTCGAGATCGGCCAGCGCCACAAGCTGCCCATCGTGGACATCATGAACGCGAACGGCACGATGAACGACCTCGCCGGCGAAAGCCTCGCGGGTCTGGACCGTTTTGAGGCGCGCAAGGTTGCCGTGGAGCGGTTGAAGGAACTCGCCGTGATGGTCGAGGAGAAGCCTTACGAGAACAACGTGGGCTTCAGCCAGCGCGCCGACGTGCCCATCGAACCGCGCCTGAGCGAGCAATGGTTCCTCAAGTATCCGAGCGTGGAGGCGGCAAGGGCGTGTGTGGAGCAGGCTGGGAGCGCCGAGCATCCGCTCGGCACGAACAACGGTGGAGACGCGTCAAGCCGAGCAGATGCTCGGCGCTCCAAGATGCGGTTCTATCCCGACCGCTGGGCGAAGGTGTATGACCACTGGCTGACGAACATTCAGGACTGGTGCATCAGCCGCCAGCTTTGGTGGGGGCATCAGATTCCGGTGTGGTATAACTCAACGGCGCGCTCGGCCTTGAACAAAACCACGGAGGTGCTCGCACTGACCGGCCACGAACTCGCCGGGCAGAGTGCCCGCGATCTGCGCCAGTCTGCCTGGCAACTGGCCCGGAACGCAGGCTTCCTGCGTCAACGATTTAAGAATCACGACACCGGCTGGGAGATATATGTGAATCGTAGTTCCTTGGAGCATGCGTTCGCCAACGAAGGTCTGGCGAACATCCGCCTTGTGCCCGGCCTGCCGAAGCTGTTGAACAACGCCATTCTTGTGGCAACTGAACCCCATGAACCACAGGTGCCTCAATTTAAATGTGTTCACGTCTTCTTCGGCGCGGCCACCATCGGATCTGATTTTTATCGCGTGAAGTTCACCGTCAAGGAGCGGCATGACGGACGGCGGCTTTATGACCATCAAACCCTCCTAGTCAAAAAAGAGGAGGCCGATGGTAAATCTCCGGGAACGCATCCCCTCGCGGAGAAGTTGGTAACCCGGCCTACATCGGCCTCGCATGTGAAGATTGCCGATCTTGGGATAGACGTCAACACCGACGAACGGTTCACCCGTTGCCAGATTGAATCCCCCGGCCCCAGTTGGCAACAAGACCCCGACGTTCTCGACACGTGGTTCAGCTCCTGGCTCTGGCCGTTCGCCACGATGGGCTGGACGGGGGACAAAGCCCAGGACTCCACCAACGCCGACCTCCGCGCCTTCTACCCCACGACCGATCTCGTCACCGGGCCGGACATCATCTTCTTCTGGGTCGCGCGCATGATCATGGCGGGCTACGAATACATGGGCGAGATGCCGTTCCGGAACGTGTATTACACCGGCATCATCCGCGACAAGCAGGGCCGCAAGATGTCGAAGTCGCTCGGCAATTCGCCCGACCCGCTCGACCTCATCGCGCAATACGGCGCGGATGCCCTCCGCTTCGGCATCATGCGCAGCGCCCCGCTCGGTCAGGATATTTTGTTCGACGAGAAGAACGTCGAGCTGGGCCGCAACTTCTGCAACAAGCTGTGGAACGCCTGCCGTTTCCGCGAGATGCAGAGCGGCGGTGCCAATGGCACTTACGAAGTTCAGGGCGAGATCGACGCGCTCAAGCTGCGCAGCGACGACAAATGGATTCTCCTCAAGCTGCACCAGTGCATCAAGGATCTCGACGCCGCGTTCGCCGAATACAATTTCAGCGGCGCGACCAAGTCGCTCTACGATTTCTTCTGGGGCGACTACTGCGATTACTACGTCGAGTCGTGCAAGCCCGTCTTCCAGGG
>JANNDA010000286.1:0-8327 GCA_031387195.1 Planctomyces sp.
GCTCACTCCAGCGATCTCGTCGATGCTGGCATTCGTCGTTTGATGTAAGGCCACGATCCCGGCTCGCTTTTTCCCACTGTGATTCGCAGCAGAGGACATCAACAAGTAGCCCTCAACGAATAACCCCGGCTCCCCTTCGTAGCGGACGAGTTGCCGCACGAGTCCTTCGAGTTGCTCTGTCTTGAGCACTTCCAACTTCACCGATGGTCGAGGTTCCGGCATCGGGCCGAGAAACTTCAGCCACTCATCACGAACTTTCCGCCGCTGACTTTCCCAACCAGCGCGCGTGGTAATTGCGTGGCCGCCATCATCGACCAACAACGGCATCACCTTGCCGAGACCTTCACGCGGCGGATTCGCAGGAGCTTTCTGGATCTCAACCAACCAATTCACGTCCGCAGTTCGAATCGTCAGATCACTGAGCGGCATGACGATGACCGCCAAGATGAGAAACTTCTTCAGGCTCACGTTACACCTCAAGTCAGTAGAACTCTGTGGAAATATTTGATGTTGCCCAAGCGAGCCGGAGGGCGTTAGCCCCCGGACTTCGATGACGAGGTCCGGGGGCTCCGGCTCGCTTGGGCAAAATTTTCGCGATAACTCTTCTTTGACCGCCCGTATCCTATTGCGAGCTTACAATGCCGCACATGCCGCCGACACAGCCCAGCTTGCTGGTGCGTTTGAAAGACGCTCTCGACCGCGAGGCGTGGGAGCGGTTCGTTGATTTGTATGCGCCGCTCGTCTTTGGCTTTGTCCGCAAACGAGGTTTGCAAGAGGCGGACGCGGCGGATCTGACTCAGGATGTGTTACGGCAGGTGGCGTTGTCGGCGAAGAGTTTGGTTTACGACCCGAAGCGCGGCTCGTTCCGAGCGTGGCTGTTCACGGTCGTGAGAAACCGGCTGACCGATCATTGGCGAGCGGCTCGACCAGACCATTCTGGAAGTGGCGATAGCTCGCTGTGGCGACAAGCCACGGAGCAGCTTGTTTCGGAAAGCGACTCGACCGAGTGGGACTTGGCTTACGAAAGGCAGTTGTTTCAATTTGCGGCGAAGCAGGTGCGCGGCGACTTCACCGACTCCACTTGGCAAGCCTTCTGGCAATCTGCCGTTGAAGGTCGTGATGGGAAGTCGGTTGCGGAAGAACTCGGCATCACGACGGCAGCGGTCTATCTCGCGAAAGGGCGAGTGATGTCCCGCTTGAAAGAACAGATTCGCCTGTTGCGAGTTGACGACAATGAGTAGTCGTCGGCACTTATCTTGTCGAATTTCCCACCGATTTTTCTGACACTCATCGCCAGTCAGGCCAACTTTTGGGACCAAGTCACTGCCGTTCTCCAAGTTTCGCGATAGCTTGAGCGGGTCGGTTCGTATCTTTGGTTAGAGTTCAACATGAACCTTGGCCGCCTGCGAGTTCAAGCCATGACCGATTTCGCTTCCCATTCAGTTTGCCCCGATCTCACCACTTTGCATGCGTTGTTGGACGGCTCGTTGTCGGACGAATTGCGAACCGCTGTGCAGGCTCATGTCGATCAATGCTCGGCGTGCGAGACAACCTTGAAGCAGATGACGGTTGGCGGCGAATCGTGGATCGGCGTTGCCGCGCGGCTGAAGGAATCACCGCTTGACGATGATTCGCAGATCCCGTTGGCGGAGGCGATAGAGCGGATGAAGTTGGACGATGTCGGCAGCGGCGAGGCACAGGCCGCCGATCCGCAACGGACGCTTGAATTCTTGACGCCATCGGACAATCCGAAGTTACTGGGGATGCTCGGTCAGCATGAGATCATCGAAGTCGTCGGCTGGGGCGGCATGGGAGTCGTGCTGAAGGCTTACGATCCGAGCCTGCATCGAGTCGTCGCGGTCAAGGTGCTGGCCTCGCATCTGGCACATCATGCGGTCGCGCGAAAGCGGTTCATTCGAGAGGCTCAAGCAGCGGCGGCGGTCTGTCATGACAACGTCGTGACGATTCACGCGATCGAAGAGGGGGGTTCCATTTCGCCGTTCGGCGGACAAGTAACCCGAAGCGTCAGCGAGGGCGAGCGCTCTCCGAATGTTGAAATCACCGCTGCATCGACGTCTCGTGGAGCGTCCGCCATCGCTCACGCTTCGGGTTACTTGCCGAAGATCATCATGCAGTTCGTTGCGGGCGGATCGCTGCAGGAGCGGATCGACCAAGACGGACCGCTCGAACTGAAAGAGGTTTTGCGGATCGCGATGCAGACGGCGGCAGGGCTCGCGGCAGCACATGCTCAAGGGGTGGTACATCGCGACGTGAAGCCAGCGAACATCTTGTTGGAGAACGGCGTGCAGCGAGTGAAGCTGACCGATTTCGGGTTGGCTCGCGTGATGGACGATGCCAGCTTGACGCTCAGCGGCGTGATTGCCGGGACGCCGCAATACATGGCTCCTGAACAAGCCTGGGGCCGCGATGTCGATGCGCGAGCCGACCTGTTCAGCCTCGGAGCGGTCATGTACGCGATGTGCTCCGGCCACTCGCCGTTCCGAGCCCGCACGACGATGGCGGTCCTCAAGCGTGTCTGTGAAGACGCCCCGCGCCCACTGCGAGCGATCAATCCGGAAGTCCCCGATTGGCTCGTTGCGATCATCGAAAAGTTGTTGGCCAAGAATCCTGATGAGCGTTTCCAATCCGCGACTGAAGTGAGCGAACTGCTCGGCCGCTGGCTGGCTCATGTGCAGCAGCCGCATGTGGTGGAGCGACCGGAGTCCATCAGCGCTCGGCGCGGGTCTCTCGGCCCCGCCGCGATGCCCGGCCACAGGTCTCCCGAATTTTCACACGGCACGAACCGCGATGGAGACCTGCGGTCCAGACCGAGTGCGGGGTTAGGAAACCCACGCACAGCGCAAGCCGGGCAGGTTGAAAACCTGCCCCATGATCGGGCGGCTCGCGGGTGGCTTGGCCCTAAATACGCCTTCTGGCCGATGCTCGGTATCGGCACGACGGTGGCGATCGTGCTGTTGTTGATCGTGGCTTCCGGTGAGACTGGCTCGAACAACGTGACGTCGTTCCTGAGTTTCGTCGCGTGGAATTTGTTGGTGACGTTTGCCGTCTGCTCGGCGTTTCGAGCGGCTTGGAATACGTCGAGTTGGTTGGTCTGGATTGGAACGGTTTTGTTCCTACCGGTAGTCGGTTGCGGGTTCTTGTTGGCCGCGAGCCACCAACCGACTCCGTTAGCATCTGGATTGATCTTCGGCGTGCAATCGCTGACGGCGTTCGTGTTGGTGTTCGGCTTGTTGTTCGTTCGCCCGTTCTTCGTGAGCGACTCCGCGCGTTGGATGCGCGAGCGTTTGACCGGCTGGCAGCGGCTGTTCGCGATCGCCTGCTTCACGATCATCGGGACTCCGCTGACGCTTGCGGTGATGTACTGGCTGGCGAGCAGCGTGGAATCTCAGCGACAAACAGCGTTCATAGCGCCGCAGCCGAGAGCCAGGCTCAACCTCACAGATCCGGCAGTGATCATGAATCGGGACGAACCACAGCAACCGCTCGGATCGCAAGCGTTTCCGAAGCCGCAACTGCTGTCGGGCGGGGAGTCGATCGCCTCTTCGCCAAGTGGGCCAATGGGGAGCGGTGGCTCGCCGGTGCTACCGGTTGAATCGGAATTTGAAATCGAACCGATTTACGAACCGGTGCTGGCTGTTCGCCGTGTTCCGAAGAGGACTCCTGCCGCTGTTGCCGACTCACTCAAACCGCTGCAAGGCCGGTGGGTGGTGCTCACGCTTCAGGGGGATGAGCCACCAGAGGTTGATGGCGGATTCGGCGGTGGACCGGGGGCAATGGGATCAGGAATGGCTGCTGGTTCGATGGGGCGAGGTTCGAATTCGAGCGTCGTGACGCCGACTCAAGGTGAGCAACTCCGATTTTTGGAGTTCCGAAACGGCCTGCTGTTGATGAACGACGAGTCGCAGCGTCAGTTGGTGGTCTCGGTTCAAAACGAACGCGAGTTGAATCTCTCGAACGGCAGCGGACAGTCGGTCTGGCACGGCGTCTTCACGATCGCGGATGACCGCTTGGTGATTTGTTGGACGTCGGGGAACCAACCGCTTCCGCGTGGCTTTCAGCCGAAGTCGTTCGAGCAACTCGTCGTCTGCCGTCGCGAGTGGTCGCGGCCGATCAGCGTGGACGAGAAAGGGAACGCCGCTGTTGCGAAGCTTGACGAGAACTCGAAACTCCCGAAGGCCGAGATGCCGTTCTCGCCGCGCGAGGCGGCTGCGTTGCAAGCGGCTTGGGCTGAGAAGTCGAAGTCGCCGGTTGAGGTCACGAACTCAGTCGGTATGAAGCTGCGAGTCATCCCGCCCGGATCGTTCGGCGATCCGCGTAACGTAGCCACGCTCGCCCAGAGCGTGGGGGGAGCGTCGTTTGGTGCGAGTAGTTCTCCCGCTGGCATGATGGGCAGCAGTGCGGGCGCTGCCAGTGGATCAACGGTGGGACACCCACGCTCTGGCGAGCGTGGCTACGGGGTGCTGAACGTGGCGATGAGTGGGCCGATTTTGGTGGGGGCTCACGAAGTCACGGTCTCTCAGTTTCAACAGTTCATTGAAGACTCGAAGTACGTCACGGAAGCGGAACGTTCGGAGACTGGTCAGCCCGCGAAGCCGCATTCGTGGCGGAAGCCGGAGATCGAACAAGACTCGGACCAGCATCCGGTCGTGCAGGTTTCGTTCGAGGATGCGCTCGCCTTCTGTCACTGGCTCAGCGCGAAAGAGAAGAAGCCGTATCGCTTGCTGACTCGGCGCGAATGGGAATTCTGCGCGCGAGCCGGTTCGTGGCTTCCCGTCACGCTCGGCCCCGGCAAGCTGGCGTATCGCTCGCAGTTCTTCACAACCACTGCGCCGGTCGGTTCGTACTCGGCCAACAGCTTCGGCCTGCACGACTTCATCGGCAACGTCGCCGAATGGGCGTGGGACGGCGACCTTCCATTGAATGACTCGCGACGTCGTCCAGCTCCCGGCTCTGGCGGAGCCATCTTCGGTTCTGATCCCTCGATCTATTGTGGCGGCGATTTTCGGCAGCACATCGAACGCTCGCAGCCCAGCGAATGGCTGCACCAAGCGGCCACGACGACACCACCGATGATCGGCTTCCGAGTGGCCCTTGACCTGACACCGGACTCCGTCGTTTCGCCTCTGAACAAGTGGCCGCCACAATTTCTGGGGATCTCTCAGGAACTTGTTCGCGTGCGGCAATTGCCCGCAGTGCCTGACAAAGACGACCCCAACAAGAACGAGGCCAAGAAAGAGGCCGAGGCACAACAGCAGGGCAAACTGATGCACGCAGTCTGGCTGGAGATGCTCGTCAATTCGAACTTCATGCCCTACGCCGTCGAGTGGCTCGACTTCGAGATCGAGCGTGGCCAAGCGTCAGATTCCTTACGCCCTGCGGCTCCGGCCAATGCGGCTGTGTCCGATTCTGCCAGTGCTTCCGCCAACGATGTAAAGCTCTGGGCGTCAGTGGAACTCGAAGAGACGCTGCGCATCCTCGATCAAACTGATTTCCAAACGGACGCGATCCCGATGCAATTCCTCAACCCCGTCTTCACGATGCCGATCCCGAAAGCGGTGGAAGGTCGCTGGTCTGTTCGCGACGAGAGTCCTGCGGCCTACCTTCTCGGTCCGAACTTCACCAGCTCTGCGTTTCGACAGATGGGACTGTTCCGGTTCATCGACTTCCACGCCCCACATGGCGAGCACTTTTATCGAGTCCGCCTGAAGTACCGCATCCCCGGCGTCATCCCGGAGACCGTGCAGACGACTTCATGGTTTCACTCCGTGAACACGGCCGAGATCAACCTCGACGAATCCATCCCGCCAGAGCCACCGGAAGGACGACCGGTGATCGAGTTGAAGCCGCAGCCTCCGATTGATCCCGCAACGAAACCGCCCGCTCGGCCCAACATGAACGGACTGCGTCGGTCACGTGGCGCGATTCCGACTGTTCCTTAATTGGGCGCGACACGCTTTGGTCGCGAACCAGGGTCAGGCACCCGACCGTTCCCATCGCCTGTTCTGCGAAGGAGGCCAACTCTATAGTCGCCGCGTTGATGGATGCGGAATGAAACCTCTCAATGAATTGTCAGCAAAGGTGGAGTTATGCGGAGCTGTCTGCGGCGATGGAGTCCGTTCCTGATCGTGTTGTTGGGATTGAGTGGCTGCTCGTCGAGCGAGTCCACAAACAAATCGGAATCAACCAGCGGGGCCGGGAAGCAGAACGCGGCGAAAGAGGATTCCGCCGCATCGAAAGATGCCAGCAACGCGACGATCGATGACGTCGATCTCGCGTTGAATTGGCTGCCGGAAGCGGAGCACGGTGGCTTTTATGCAGCGGACATTCACGGCCTGTTCGCCGAACGGAAGCTGCGAGTCAAAATCATTTCCGGTGGGCCGGGGGTGCCGGTGATTCAAAATGTCGCCAGCGGGAAGGTGATGTTCGGAGTGGCGAACGCCGACCAGGTGTTGCTCGGTCGGGCGCAAGAGGCCGATGTCGTCGCGATCTTTGCTCCGCTGCAACAGAGTCCGCGCTGCATCATGGTCCACAAGAAATCGGGAGTCACGAAGTTCGACGACCTGAAGGACATGACGCTGGCCATCAATCCGAACCAAACGTTTCTGGGCTTCTTGAAAAAGCGGCTGCCGCTGACCGATGTGCGGATCACTCAATACACGGGGAGCGTCGCGCCGTTCCTGCAAGACGAACAGATGGGCCAGCAAGCCTATGTCTTCAGCGAGCCGTTCGTCGCTCAGAAGCAAGGGGCCGAGCCGGTCAACTTGATGGTCTCCGATCTCGGCTTCAGCCCTTACACCAGCGTCCTGCTGACGCGGGCCGAAGTGATCGCCACCAAGCCTGATCTCGTTCGTCGTGTCGTTGAGGCTAGCGTGCTGGGCTGGCGAAAGTATCTCGACGAACCGACTCGGACCAACGAGCACATTCATTCGTTGAACCAGGAAATGGGGCTCGACATCCTGGAGTTCGGAGCGACGACGATTAAGCCGCTCTGCGAACGCGGCCTGTCGTCACCCGATCGTTTGGGGGAGATGACGCTCGAACGCTGGAAGACACTGGCCGAGCAACTCGTCGAAGGGGGAGCGCTCAAGCCAGACAGTGCTGATCCGGTGAAGGCGTTTGATACGAGCTTCTTGCCGCAGTGATATCCGGAGCGTTTCGGAAATTGGTCATTGGTCATCGGTCATTTGGGGAGGGGCAGCAATTTGTCTTTGCTTTTCCAAATGATCAATGACCGATGATCAATAACCAACGACCAATTCTTCCTCCTCCGCACCGTCCTTCAATCACGCTCCGCAGGCCGTTTGCTCTCATTGCGAGCACTCAATAACATCGCCGCCGATCGTTCCACCGAACACAGCCGTCGCGGGCTTTCCTGCGGCGGCTTTCGCTTTCATCAGGAGTTTTCTCGTGAACCGTCCCGCTCATGTCCCCGCTGCTCCCGCGACTCCGCCAACGAACAACATGACGCAAGGCTGGCACTGCCTGCACCTGTATTTACACGCCAATCAGAAAGAGTGGCTGCAATTGCCCGACTATCAGCGAGCGGAAGGACGCGAGCAGTTGATTCAGTTGCTCGACCCGAATCGCGAAGGGGCACCGAAGCGGATTCAGACGTCAGTTGTTTCGCGGCATGAGGCCGACTTGGGGCTGATGATCTTGGACCCGGACCCCTTGGTCATCAACGGCATTCGCCAGGGGATTCGAGCCAGCCGGTTGGGCACCGTTCTGGAGCCGACGTACTCATTCGTCTCGATCACCGAGATCTCTGAGTACGTTCCCTCGCTGGAGCAATTCGCCAATCGGCTGAAGCGCGAAGGGACCGATCCGTCAGACCCCGTGTTCCAGGCGAAGATGACCGGCTATGAGCAACGGCTGCCGATGATGAATCAACAGCGAATGTATCCGGACTTCCCACCGTATCCGATCGCCTGCTTTTATCCGATGAACAAGATCCGGCACCCGTCTGCCAACTGGTTTCAACTCCCCTTCAGCGAGCGAGCCGACTTGATGGCCGAGCATGCGACGTCCGGAATTAAGTTCGCTGGCCGAGTGTCGCAGCTCATCACCGCGTCAACCGGCTTCGACGATTGGGAATGGGGCGTGACGTTGTGGGGCCGGGCTCCGGAACACATCAAGGAGATCGTCTACACTATGAGGTTTGACCGCGCGTCTGCGCGTTACGCGGAGTTCGGCCCGTTCTACATCAGTTATGTCATGTCGCCCGCAGACGCACTGAAGGAACTGCGGTTGTAAAGAATCTGTTCAAAAGTAAGTTTGTAGGACGGGCACTCCTGCCCGTCGAGATC
>JANNDA010000291.1:0-15431 GCA_031387195.1 Planctomyces sp.
TTCGCGCCGAGTTGCGGAGCAACTCGGCCACACTGACAAAACCCCCGAAGTGAGCCGATAAGCCGGGTTTTGTCGTGAGCTGTCATTCCTCTGGGACGACGATTGCTCGTCGCCTCAAGCAGCCGACCCGAGAGTCGTCCGGCACGAACCGCGCCGCAGTGAGTGCTTTGAACCGAAGTCCTCCGCACGCACCTTGCTCTCTGCTTGGCCTTGCTCCGAGTGGGGTTTACCGAGCCAGATCGGTCACCCGATCTGCGGTGCGCTCTTACCGCACCGTTTCACCCTTACCGCGCGTTCCGCTGTCCGCACCGGCCGAAGCCGAACACGTTCAATGAATTGCGAGGCGGTTTATTTTCTGTGGCACTTTCCCTGTCCTCACGGACGGTGGGCGTTACCCACCACTCTGTCCTGCGGAGCCCGGACTTTCCTCTGCGAACAGCCGTCGCGCCGGCAAGCCGAGCGAGACCGCAAATCCGCAGCGACCGCTTAGCTCACTTCGGGGAGCGGCAGTGTATCCGCAGCGAACCGTAGCAGCGAGCTTCCAGCTTGCCGCTGCTTGAGCCACAAGCTGGAAGCTTATGGCTACGGTTTTCAAACATCGCGAAATTGACCGGGCCTCCCTTTGACTCGGTGTTGAACACTAATAGACTTCGCTCACTGTTGCTGGGCACACGAAAAGATGATTTCCAAGTGAGCTGGCTATCCAGCGGTGTCGAGTCAAAGGAGTAGGCGAACTGTCTCTGCGGCGTTGGTCGCTGAGGCTAGTGCCGTGATCATGTCAGCACCCAGCGTACTTGGTGAGTTGATCCCTTGTGGCGGCGGAGATCCGATCCCGTTGCTCAAGCCGAAGTTGTTGGTTGGACGGCGTTCGCATTGCGATATTCAGTTGCAGTTTCCGAACATCTCCTCGCATCACTGCGAGTTGGAATTGATCAACAGCTTTTGGCGAGTTCAAGATCTCAACAGCAGCAACGGCGTGAAGGTCAACGGCGTGCGGATCGATTCGACCAAGTGGCTCATGCCGGGTGACGTCGTTTCCGTCGGCAAAAATCGGTACGAGATCGCCTATGTGACCAATGGCAATGTTCCGCCTGAGGACAATGATGATCCGTTTGCTCGTAGCTTGCTGGAGAAAGCCGGGCTGGAACGGACTGGTGAAATTCGCCGACGAAGCTCACCCCCTCCTGTTGCGCCTTCGGCCGCTCCAAAATCACCGGCCCTCCCTAAGAAACGGCCTGCGGTTGATGACGATGAGGCCATGAAGTGGCTGACAGACCAGTGAGGCGACATGCGAGATAAGCGGAAAGTGCGTGTCGATTTTCGTAAGAATCGCGAGAAGACCACTCGTCTGGGCAACCTCGCGCGGCAAGTGGGCGAGGACGTGACGTCCAACGATCACGTTGACGAACTCTCCAGCAGCGAACGAGTTTCTGGCAAAGGTCGTTTGAGTCGCCGTCGTACGATCATCGCTGCGGAAGGATCAAACGCCGACGGATCGAATCTGGTTCGCGACATTGACGTCTCGAAATGCATGACCGGTCGCGTGCTCAGTTCCGCAGGATTGACGACGATTGTTCGGGCCAACGACGGTCGCCGTTTTGAATGCACTGTGCGGCGAGTTCTACGCACGATGTCTCGCGATCAACGCAATGTGGTGATCCCCGGCGATGAAGTGTTGTTTCAACCCACCAACGTCGCGGAAGGTGTGATCGAGCGAGTCAATCCTCGACACGGCGTGTTGTCGCGCGGCAGCCAAAATCGCGAGCACGTCATCGTTGCCAACATCGATCAAGTGGGGATCGTGGTCTCGGCCGGTGAACCCGGTTTGAAGCCGCACCTCATCGACCGATTCCTGGTCAGTGTGGCGAAGGGAAAAGTCGCAGCGATTATTTGCATCAACAAAGTGGATCTCGTGGACTCGGCGGAACTGCAAACGCTGAGCGGCATCTATGGCCAAATCGGCTGCGAGGTCGTTCTCCTCAGCGCTCATTCCGGCGTCGGACTCGATCGACTGCGAGCCTTGTTGCGCAACCGGCAAACAGTGTTCGCCGGGCAAAGCGGTGTCGGCAAATCGTCATTGTTGAATGTGATCGACAAAGGGCTTGTGATACGCACCGGTGAAGTCAGCGATTGGAGTAAAAAAGGGAAGCACACGACTCGTAACGCCGTGCTGCATGAACTCCATTTTGGCGGCTGGGTCGTGGACACGCCCGGCATTCGGCAAATGGAGTTGTGGGATGTCATCCCGGCGGAACTCGAAGCGTACTTCGTCGAGTTCCGGCCGTTCGTCCGCTTCTGCAAGTTTCCGAATTGCAGCCACCTGCATGAGTCTGCTTGCGGAGTTCAAGCGGCGGTAGTGCGGAGCTTGATTTCATCGGTGCGGTACGAGAGCTATCGTCGGCTGGTCCTCGCCGACAATGCTGAGCCGTCGTCGTTCGATGAATGACGTCGCATAGGCGACGTTGGAAACCGACCGCTAGAAAAACCGATTGACGAGTCGTATCATCCCGCCGCGTTTGAGACCTCTTCCTGCGACCTTTTTCAGCACACGATTATGGCCAAAATCACCTTCGTCAAAGAGAAAAAGACCATCGATGTCGAGCCCGGCACCACGCTGCGTACAGCGGCGTTGCACAATGGAGTGCAAGTCTACGATGGTATTCACCAGAACCCGCTCGCTCATTGTCCCGGATGGGGTTTCTGTGGCAGTTGCAAGGTCATGATTACCAAGGGAGAAGCCAACGTCAGTAAACCTGGTTTGTGGGAACGTCTTCGCATCCTCGGCGGCCCGTTGCTGTTCTTCTGGCGGATCGGCAACGAAAAGTCATTGCGTCTTTCCTGCCAATGCCGCGTGAATGGCGACATCGAGGTCGAAACAACGCCCACCGGCAACTGGCACGGTGAACGCTTTTGGGGCTGATTCTGGTCGCCTGCTGACGGGATTCCTTGGCGCAGCGACTTACTAACCCGAAGCGTGAGCGAGGGCGAAGGTTTCAAGCGGCTCCGAATTCTCCGTCGTTTGGAGCGTTCGCCCTGGCTGACGCTTCGGGTCACTTTGAGTTGCATCCGATGATCTCGAAATTGAGATGTGATCAGCGATGTCCAGAGGAAAAAGTCATGCGCTGTGGCCCACCAGCATTAAGGTTCCTCGTTGGTATCGCCGCTCTGCTGGCTTTGAATTGTGAGCACGCGATAGGCGATGAGACGGTCACCTCTCCTCAAGCCAATCTGGTGATCCGCAAGCCCGCGGGAGTTTCAGAGATTGTGATCACGACGACCGCTCGGTTGGCTGGGGCCGTGCATTCGTTGACTTGGAATGGCAAAGAGTTCATCGATAGTCACGATCATGGCCGGCAACTGCAGTCAGCATGTAGTTTCGATGCTGGCACCCAGTTCTGGGCCGAAGCGTACAACCCAACCGAGGCAGGATCGCGCGATGACGGCGCGGGGCCAGCATCGACCAGCCGCTTGCTTCATTCAATGGCGACGAGCGACTCACTTCAGACGACAACGCAAATGGCCTTTTGGTTGGCTTCGGGGCAGATGTCTGAAAAATTTCTGGCGAAGAACGCCACAACGCGGTCCAACCATTTGGTGACCAAACGCCTGCAACTCGGTCTCCCGGACTTACCACAAGTGATCCGTTACGACGTGACCTTCTCAGTGCCTCTCGGAGAACGACACACGTTCGCGCAGTTCGAGGCATTGACCGCCTATATGCCCGAAGAGTTCCGATCGTTCTGGGTCTTCCAGTCGAAGTCCGGTGAATTGGAACCACTCACGGACGGTCCCGGCGAGCAGCCGTTTCCAGTGGTACTCGCCACGGATAGCGGCAGTCACGCAATGGGGATTTTCTCGCCACCTGTGGCGAGTGTTGCGGCTGGAAATCCGGGATACGGCCGCTGGCGTTTTGGTCCAGAAAAGGTGGTGAAATGGAACTCCGTCTTTCGAGTGCGCCGTGCAGAGGGGATCGAGCCGGGTGAATATTCTTTTCGCAATTATGTGGTGGTCGGTGATCGCGAAACGGTGAGAAAATCGCTCGCTGAACTGCATCGACTTTTCTCAAAGTAGGGTGCGTGCAACGCGCTTCTTGGCGAGACAACTTTGAAGAATCAACTGCCGCGTGACGAAGTGGCGTTCGCAAAAACTCCCCGATAGGATTCCCGCCCCGCTGACGGATCGCGGGTGTGGAGTTTCAGGCAGGACGTTGGACAAGCTCGTCCAGCCGACTGGGCCGGGTACACGGAGGGACCACGAGTGGAGTCACCTTCCGATGGAACCAAGTGCGATGCCTCAAACGACTTTAGATGCTCAGGCCACCGAACAAGAATTGATTCGGCACGCTCAAACCGCCGTCAGCAACTGCAACTGGACGGTCGGAGAATGTGCCACTCGGTGGACCCTAAAATTTGCTCGCGGTCGAACCGATGCTGATTTTGGCGAACTCGTGGGGATGTCGGGTGATCAGGTTTATCAACGTCGGCGAGTGTTTGAGACCTTTGCCGAAGTCCAAGAGCGCTATGTCTCCCTGAAGTGGTCGCATTTCTACATCGCTCTGAATTGGAACGAAGCGGCGGAATGTCTCAGTTGGGCGAATGACAACGAGGCGACGATCGCCGAGATGAAAGCTTGGCGGCGTCTGCAACAGGGTGAAGATGTCACGACCACGGCTGCGGAAGATGATGAAGCCAGTTCCTGGGGCAATGACGGTACTTCCGCGTTTGGAGAGCATGGCTCTCAGGGAGCAGTGCCTGTCCGAGCGGAGTCAGATCTCGACCTCCCCGCCGTGCGTGTTCCGATGCCAGGCGGCGACGGCAAGCGAGCGACCGCGGACGCCGCAGGATTATCTCAAGGGGAATATGCTCCGTACCGCACGGGAGCCACCACCCCGCCGCGCGAAGTGCTCGACGAAGTTCCCGGTAGCCTGCCCTCAATCAGTGTCGAACAATCGGTGAAAAGATTGGCCGTCATGCTCGAACGCTGTGCCAAGTCGATCACGCCAGAAGTGCAGCGGAAGTTCTCACAACTTCCGGAAAAAGTTCGTACTCGATTCCTCGCATCCCTGATGGAATTGCGAGAACGCACGGCTGAATTGAAGTAGGTTTTTGGAATACACTCCCGATAGTCGCCAGGTTTGAAGATTTGGCTGATCGAGATATTGGACGGAGTCGTTTGGTGCCTTATGCCGCCTCGTGATGAGTTATTGGACTTGCCTCGCACTCGTCATCTCCCCGGCCCATCGGTCAATGGCTGGCTGGTGATGATTTTGTTGGCGCTGGTGATCGTGCTGGTCTATCGCGATCTTCGCAGAAACAATGGATTACTTGATCCGGAGGCTGTGGAGCGTCTCGTCACCGCTCGTGGCGACTTGGCTGACGACGAATCTTCCACCATCGAGCTTTTCAAAAATATCTCGCCGTCCGTCGTGCATGTGACGAATCTCGCACGGCACGTGGATGAGAATAATTTCAATGTGATGGAGATTCCCCGAGGTGTCGGCAGCGGCTTTATTTGGGGCGAGGACGGTTACATCGTCACTAATTTTCACGTCATCCAAGGGGGCGCTGCGGCCAAGGTTATTCTGGCAGATAACACCATCTTGGACGCGAAACTGGTCGGGGTTGATGACTCTAAAGATATTGCAGTTTTGAAAGTCATCGCACCGCCAGAGAAGCTCAAACCGATCTTGCTGGGGAGTTCATCCGATTTGCAGGTTGGCCAAAAAGTCTACGCCATCGGTAGTCCGTTTGAGCTGGACCAAACGCTGACGACCGGAGTGATCGGTGGACTAGGTCGTGAGATTCAATCCGTTTCTGGTCATCCGATTCAGGGCGTGATTCAAACCGATGCCGCAATCAATCCAGGAAATTCTGGCGGGCCATTGCTCGACAGCAGCGGACGGTTGATCGGGGTCAACACGGCCATCAAGAGTCCGACGGGAGGTTCGGTGGGAATCGGCTTTGCCGTTCCAGTTGATATCGTTCGCCGAGTGGTGCCGCAGCTCATTCGCTCGGGCAAAGTCGAACGACCGGGACTCGGCATTCGAACGGTGGATGATCGCATCACGCGACGCATGGGCCTGGAAGGAATCCTGGTCGATAAGGTGACTCCGGGCAGTGCGGCCGCCAAGGCGGGATTACGCTCCATGAACCGTGAGAAAAACCAACCAGGAGATTTGATCACCGCCATTGATGGTCGCGAAGTTCGAAATCATGATGACCTTTACTTAGCTCTGGATGTGCGGGCGATCGGAGATACGGTGAAAATCACGGTGATCCGAGAGGGCAAGCCGTTGGAGCTCTCTGTGACACTCCAACCATTACCGACAGTCGCTCCGTAGAACGGTGGGGTTGCTAACTTACGGTCTAGTTCTCGCTGTTTCACTTCGTTGACAAGATGAAGCGCCTGAGTACGATACGTCCCCTCCTGAGCAGTTTTGGACGTTTTTCTTGACCTCGTTCACTGACTCTCCGACCTATCGCCGAAACGGTTGTTGATCATGGTTTCTCTGACAACTCCTGAGATTCGGAAACGCGGTGATGTGACCGTCATCGCGTTTGGCCCGCACTTTGAATCGTTGGATGAGTCGATCCTCGACAAGATCCGCGATTTTGTGCTGGAGACCGCCAGAAACGCAGAGCCGCCAAAGATTGTGGTCGAACTGAGCCATACCAAATTCTTCGGCTCGTCGTTTATTGAGGTGTTGTTCCGCATTTGGAACCGAGTCAACGGTCAGCCGGGTGGAGCATTTGCGCTTTCAGGACTGTCGCCGTACTGTCGCGAAGTCTTGGAGATCACGCATCTCGACAAGCTCTGGAAGCTGCATGACAACGAAGACGATGCCATCGCTGGAATGTCCTAAGGCCGCTCGTATCAGCACCGCAAATTAGACCGTGGTGCGGCTTTCATGACTTGGGTCGTCAGCTTTAGCAATCTCTCGCCAAGGAACTTTGTGCGACCGAGGCCGTCGCCGCTGTGATGGCTCGCCAGACAACATGCGAGACGGTGAGGGACGGTCAATTCGCACGGACGAATAAGTCAGGCGGAGGAAACGCCGTTGAGCTGATTGCCACAAATGCGAAACGACTTCGCGAGTGCTCGCAGCCTCTGGTTCTTCTACGTTCAAGACCAATACGGTCGCCACCAGCCGCAAGACAACGCTGACAGAGAACAGCACATGAAAGTGCGAGACGCCGACGGCCAAGAACGAAAAATCCCATCCGGCCAGTGATCGCAACGCCGCACCGGAAGCGATTGAGGTGACACCGCCCACCATTCCAGCGACGGCCGTTCCCGCCGCGATATACATCGCTCGGTTTCCTATCGGTGAGTAACTCAAGAGGAAGCCGTGCTGAGCAATGGCGATTCCCGCGTTGAGCAACGCATCCAGCATGAAGACCGGAATCAACAACCAAAACGTCAGTTGCGGATTCGCCGGGACCAGTAACAGTGCCAGCATCAGCGTCGATTTGAAAGTGATCGACAGCACAAGTAGCGGCCGATGTCCAAAACGATCGGCGATCCAGCCCATACGGCCAGCGGTCAACGCTCCTCCGATCCAGGAGCAGGCTGAGAGCAACATCACGTGGAACAGATCCATTCCGACGTAATCCAGCAGGAACAGGCTGATGAATGGTGCTCCGGTCATCGCCGCAAAATGCCAAAAACACATGAATCCGATGAAGGCTCGAAACTCACGTTGTTGGAACGGTGCGACCAGAATATCTCGGAGACGAGGGCTTGGTGCTGGCTGGACTGGCGGCTCATCGACCCACAGAAAGAATAGCAAATCGGCGACGCCACAGATTGCCCCAATCACTCCCATGAGAGCGAATGCGGGCTGGATCCCACCGGGATGAAATGCGGTCAACAAAGCTGCTGCAGTCAACACGAACGCCGCCGTCCAGTGCATCCACAAATGCCGTCGCCCCCAAAATCGACCGAGTCCTTTTCGGGGTAAATAATCTCCCATCCAAGACATCCAGAGTGGATGACAGAAATCAGCCATCGCGTAATTCACCGACGTGAGCGCCAGCAGCGTCCAGACCCAGAATCCTGGGGACATGTCGGGCCAAAGCAGCGGACCAAGCGCAGCGGGCAACATGATCAATCGCTGTGCGATTCCGACCGTCAACCACAACCAGCGCCGATGGCGAATGTGATTGACTGCGACACCGGCGACGAATTGCATGAACAACATCGCCGTTGGCAGGGCACCCAGAATACCAATATGAAATCCGTTGGCACCTAGCGACCGCGCAAACTGGACGGTTGCGGGAGACGTCGTCAATTGCAAATAAACCATGCCCAGACAACCCGCGACGATGATCGCGCGCTGTGCGGCGGCTTGAGACCACACGATAAAAACTCGCTGAAAATAAAACTGTAGAAATGAGATCTTGGCGGAGAGGCGAGCGCTCGCAACTCTGACGAGACGTCTCCGGAAGGGGGGCGGGACTCTAGTCGAAGAGGGTGTCTCTGAGGAGGCGTGTTCTCCCGCAATCCCCGGCGGCTTTTGCCGAATTGATCAATGACCAATTCACAGACGAACTTACCGCGACCCCGTGGACGGCATCCAAGTCAGCGAACTCTCGAATTGAGCGAATTTCTGCTGTTGGGTTATCATCTCCTCAGCGTATGACCGTAAGCCTCAATGGATTTGAGCGATCAACCCTCGAAGACGAAGCCTGCTATGAACAAGACGATGCCTCGGTTCCTGTTACTAGCGACGATAGTTGTGACGCTGATTTGGGGATCACACCGATCTGACTCATCCGGCGACGAGCAGTTTCGCGATCCAATCAGCGGGAAGAGCTTCGCGACGAAACGTGCTGGAGGTTCCAAGCAAGGAGTGTTGCTGAGTGTCTCACTCGCTCCCGACAAAGGCCCGACGACTCAAACGTCCGGAGAAGGGTTTGTCCTTTCGATTGGACTAAAGCTTCCAGACGGCGGATATTCGTATTCCACGAATCCTGATTTCCCAGGCGCGACGCGGATCATTCTCGCGAAGTCGCTGACTGGAGTTGAGCTCGTGGAAGAGGCGTTCGTTGCTGACCACGAACCAACGTCTGAGTTTCAGGCCGAGTTCAACCAGACTGTTGAGAAATTCAAATCGAGCGTCACTTGGTCTCGTCGATTTCGACTGCTCGCGGGAGCCAAGCCTGAAGACATTCGCATCTCTGGCCGTGTGAAGTATCAAATCTGCGATGCTCGAAGTTGTACGCCGCACGACGAAACATTTGAGGCCACGATCAGTTTCCCCGCGCGTGTTGTGCTGACTGCGAATGCTCGCGAACTCACGGTGAAAAACACGCCGCCGCTCTCCTCGAATGATCAGCCCGATTCGCCAATCAACACTGCCGAAGCGCAATCAAAGGCCACTGGCTCGATGCCGTTTGAAATCGAAGTCATCCCGCAACGCGGGAAGGCGGTCGATCCCGTGAAGGCTCGATTCCGTCTGACGCCTGATAACGCAATGCCCGGCGAGGCGGTCACGCTCTCCATCACAATGCAACTTGAACCAGGCTGGCATACTTTCGCTCTCGATCACGATCCCAAAAATATCGGCAACCCGACGGCGATTGAGCTTTCGGACACCGACGGTCTGAAGGCGACTGAAGAGACGTTTTCTCCGACGCTCGCTCCGGAAATCGAACAAATCGATGGAGGTAAGCAGCAACGAGTCCATCACAAAGAAATCACTTGGACCAGACAATTCACTGTCGAGAATCCTGTGTACGGCGTCCGTGGTGAGTTGGCCTACCAAATCTGTCGTGATGGCCAATGTCGGCCGCTCAAGAGGGTGCCCTTCGGACTGGGGACGACCAAAGTCGCCACAGCGATCGGCGGCGTCGCTAATCCGGAGGTTGTGTTGAAACCTTCCGGTAACGCACTCGGATTTGATGATATCTTGCCGGCCTTCAAAGGGCAGCAATTCCAGCCGATAGAAGTTCAACAGAATCAAGGCGACGCGAAGGTCCGCAAACAGGAAGACGGTTTAGCACTGTTCCTATTTTACGCGTTCTTGGGCGGATTAATTCTCAACGTGATGCCGTGTGTGTTGCCGGTGATCGCGATCAAAATCTTGAGCTTCGTTCAGCAGGCTGGTGAAAGCCGCCGTCGGATTCTGTCTCTCAATTTGATGTACTCGGCTGGTGTGATTGTGGTGTTTCTGTTGCTGGCGAGTCTGGCGGTGTTTGCACAATTCGGTTGGGGGAACTTGTTTCAAAAGCCTGGATTTCAAGTGGCGATGTCGTTGGTTGTATTCGCGATGGGATTGAGCCTTCTGGGCGTCTTTGAAATCCCGGTGCCGGGCATGATCGGGTCCGCCGCTAGCCAACAACATCAAGAAGGTTTGACCGGTGCATTTCTGACGGGCATGTTCGCTACGCTGATGGCGACTCCGTGCAGCGGGCCGTTCCTTGGTATCACACTGGGGTGGTCCGTGAAGCAGCCGCCGCAGGTCACGTATCTAGTGTGGACCGTTATGGGAATCGGCATGTCATTTCCTTATCTCTTGCTGGGTATCTTTCCCGGTTGGATCAAGTACTTGCCTCGCCCCGGAAACTGGATGGTGACGTTCAAGGAAGTCTGTGGATTCCTGCTGCTAGGGACCGTCCTGTTTCTGATGAACAGCATGAAGCCCGAGTCGATTCTGCCGCTGTTGATCCTACTGTTGGTTCTTGGCTTCGCCCTGTGGATGATCGGAAACTTGTACAACATCAATTCAACAAGTTCGCGAAAGTGGACCATCCGCTCATCAGCGACCCTCCTTCTTGTGGTGACTTGTTGGTGGATACTCACGCCAGGGCTTCAATTGCCGTGGACGCCATTTGCTGGGCAAACGGTGCAGAAAGAGTTACTTCGTGGGCGAACGGTGTTGATCGACTTCACGGCGGAGTGGTGTCTGGCATGTAAGCTCAATGAGAAATTGGCGTTGAACACGTCTGACACTTTGGAGTTAGTCAACCAGCACAACGTGCTCACATTGAAGGCCGATTACACTGATGAATCGCCGGAAATCACTCGCTGGCTGGCTGCGTTTGACAGTGTCAGCATCCCACTGACAGTGATCTTTCCAGGCAATGATCCCACAAAACCATTCGTGATTCGCGACAGTTACACCAAAGGGACGTTGCTGCAAAAACTCAGACAGGCCGTCGAGGTAAAATCGGCGGCGGAGCAACCGGTCACGCACCGCTGAGCAGTGACGACCGTGATGCGAAAGATTGAGAGACTCTCCGTCACGGGGATCACCATGTTGCGTCTTCTACCTGTCGTCATTGGCCTCTTGATCACTTTCGATTTCGGACGCACTGATCTGTCAGCAGCCGACGACTTTGCGCTGTGTGACGGCGATACGGTCGTCTTCTTGGGTGACAGCCTCACGGCCGCGCGGACGTATGGCAAATACATCGAAAACTACACTCTGTTGCGCTATCCGGATCGGAAAATCCGATTCGTCATTTCGGGGAAGGGAGGCGATACGGCGGATGGTTCGTTACAGCGACTCGAGCGAGACGTCTTTGCCCACAAGCCGACTGTGTTGCTGGTGATGTTCGGCACGAACGACATCGGCTGGGGCGTGTACGCGGGCGACGAGCACAAGCAGAAGTTTCTCAACGCGATTCGCACGATCGTTTCGGCGTGCAACGAGCGCGACGTGCGGGTTTATGTTTGTTCGGAACCCGTGACCGCCGCTGATCCGCACAAGAGCGAAGAGAGTTTTCTGCAGAAGATGTGCGATGAGGGAATGGCGTTGTCGAAGTCACTCGGCGGCGAAGCGATCGACGTGCAGCGGTCGATGCGTGAGATTCAAAAGCGTGTCTGGGCGTCGAACGAGCCCATCAAAGATGAGTCGAAAAAGAACTCGATGCACGTTGCTGACGCAGTTCATCTCAACGATCTCGGTCAACTCGCCGTCGCGTTTGCGATGCTGAAGGGACTCAGTGCTCCGGCGGATGTCTCATCGGCGACGCTCGATTATGCCGAAGCCAAGCTCATCGAAACTCAGGGCTGCGCGGTGACTGAGGTCGTCCGCGACGGTGCGCGGTTGGAGTTCACTCGGTTGGATGAAGGCTTGCCGTTCAATCATGGGGTCTTCTTCTCGTTGCACTTCCGGTTCGTGCCCGTGTTGACGGAGCTGAATCGATATGTGCTGTGCGTGAAGAATCTGCCGAAGGGACGATACGACATCACGGCCGACGAACGTGGAGTCGCCACGCTTTCTGCCGAACAACTCACTGCCGGCATCAGCATTGCCACCTCGACCGCCAACGGCTGGGAACCTGGTGGACCGTGGAACGCTCAAGCCGACGTGTTGGTCTCGCTGACGAATGCTCGGCATGATCTCGCCACGGCGAATGTCTTGGCGAACGCCTACTTGAAGACCGGTGATTTACCGGTACTGCTCGCCCAGAAATCCGCCGTGGCCAACGAACAGATCGAAGCGACCCAACGCCTGATGGCTCGGCCGAAACCGTATCGCTTTGTTATCGAACCGGCCCGCGAAAAGCCCGCGAAGTAAATGGCCCGTTGAATAAGTTGTGGCGCACGCGGCTCGCGTGCAAGTGGATTGGGATAACGTGACAATGTCCCTCAACAGTACGCGTGCGAGCCGCGTGCGCCACAATATCATCAATCTGACTACTGACCTTTCTCATGATCGACTCCGCATTACTCACAGCAGAAACGTTTCTCGATTCGCTCTACGATCTGCCTGACGGCGGACAGTGGGTCGAACTGATTCGTGGCCGAGTCACGTCGTTGTCTCCGCCCGAAGAAGAGCACCGGTTGGTCGTCCTGAATTTGTCGAAAGCACTCGCGGAGTATGTGACTCGTAACCCCGAGGGTTATCCCTGTTTTGATCTCGGCCTGGTTGTGTCACGCAATCCCGACACCGTTCGCTTTCCCGCCGTGAGCTACTTTCTCGGCGGAGACATGTTTGCCGAATCCGATCGGACCATCACCGAGACCCGCCCTGCCCTCGTCATTGAAGTGCTGTCGTCCAACGATCGCCGGCTGACGCTCAATGACCGCATTCACGACTACACGCTCGCAGGCATTGCGGTGTTATGGCTCATCGATCCTATCGACAATCTCGTCCACATCGTCCGCATGGGCTATCCGAACAAGACCCTTCGGGATGACGAAACGCTTTGTGGGAGCCTTGCCTGGAAACACAAAGCGTCCGGCCTGTCGATCCTGCCAGAGTTTCGCATGAGCGTCGCGGACTTGTTCGCGGTGCCAGAGTCCTGGGCGAAGTCGTAGATGAGTACCTCTGGATTGATGCGAGCCAGAGCACGGCTGCCTATGGCACAACCCCACTGAGCTTACCTCAGTGGTTTCAGGGCTTTTCACTACGCCGTTTCGATACGACGAAGAACAAACTGACGAAGCCAGGAACTGACTGACCACTTTGCGCCCAACGCATCACAAAATGAACTTGCTCAAGTCCTCGTTCTCCATGATTTCTTGCAGCTTCTTGCGGACATAAGCCCCATCGATGTTTATCGACTTCTTCTTCACATCGGGCGCTTCGAAGCTGATGTCTTCCAGCAGTCGTTCCAGAATCGTGTGCAGGCGACGAGCTCCGATGTTTTGCGTGGACTGATTCACTTGGTGAGCGATATCGGCCAGGGCTTCGACGGCGTCCTTTGTGAATTTCAATTTGACGCCGTCGGTGCTAAGCAGGTCTTGATACTGCCGAGTCAGTGAGGATTTCGGTTCGGTCAAGATGCGAATGAAGTCGTCACGAGTCAACGGTTGCAGCTCGACTCGGATCGGAAACCGGCCTTGTAGTTCGGGCATCAAATCGGACGGCTTCGAGCGATGAAACGCGCCCGCCGCGATGAACAGCACTTGGTCAGTCTTCACATAGCCGTATTTTGTTTGCACCGTCGTTCCTTCGACGATCGGTAGCAAATCCCGCTGCACACCTTGGCGGCTGACGTCGGGTCCGTGTGAATCTTCGGGGCCACAGACTTTGTCAATTTCATCGATGAAGATTACGCCGTGTGTTTCCGCGAGCCGCACCGCTTCCTCGTTGATCGCGTCCTTGTCCATCAACGCATCGACTTCTTCTTCGAGCAAAACCTGGCGAGCTTTGTGGACGGGAAGCGAGCGATGCTTCGTCTGCTTCGGGCCGATTTTCTCGAACAGGCTTTGCAGTTCCATTTCCATCTGCTCAAGGCCGCCGATGTTCGACATCACCTGCACCGGCATCGTGCGATGCTCGATCCGCATCTCGACTTCGCGGTCTTCGAGTTCACCCGCTCGCAGCTTTTCTCTCAGACGTTCGCGAGTGCGATTCGGTACTGAGATTGGATTCACCGGAGGGTCATCGCCATCTTCGTCCTTCAATGCCGACTTCCGTGACGGGGTTGGCAACAGCAGATCGAGCAGACGTTCTTCGGCACGCTGCTCCGCATCCTTCTGAATCGTGTCCCGCTTCTTGTCACGGACCAGCATGATTGCCGCTTCCACCAAGTCGCGAACCATGCTCTCGACGTCGCGACCGTAGTAGCCGACTTCCGTGTATTTGGTCGCTTCGATCTTGATAAACGGAGCTTCGGTCAGCTTGGCCAGCCGCCGCGAGATCTCCGTTTTGCCGACCCCGGTCGGGCCGATCATGATGATGTTCTTCGGCGTGATCTCACGACGGACCTCCTCAGAAAGTTGCTGCCAGCGCCAGCGATTTCGCAGTGCAATGGCGACAGCCTTCTTCGCGTCATTCTGGCCGATGATGTGTTTATCGAGTTCCGCGACGATCTCGCGCGGCGTTAACGCTTGCACGGGAATTCCTCCACGATCAAGTTGTCGTTCGTGTAAATGTCGAGTTCCGAGGCGATCTTCAGCGAGTGTTTCACGATCTCACCCGCATTGAGCTTTGAGTGCTGCACCAGCGCCCGAGCCGCCGCGATGGCATAGGGCGAACCGCTGCCGATGCCGAGCACTCCGTCCGTTGGCTGAATGACGTCGCCCATGCCGGTGATCAGCAGCGCGTGCTCGTCGTTGGCGACAATCAACATCGCTTCCAACCGTCTCAGCATTCGATCAGTGCGCCAGTCGCGAGCAAGTTCTGTCGCCGCTCGCGGCACATTGTTCGGGTAGTCTTTGAGCTTCGCTTCAAAACGCTCCATCAGCGCGAACGCATCCGCCGTCGAACCCGCGAAACCGACGAGCACTTTCTTCTCCAGCAGCCAACGAATTTTCTTCGTGTCCGCCTTGAGAATCGTCGTACCGTGAGTCACCTGCCCGTCGCCACCCATCGCACATTGGCCGTTGTGTCGCACGCACAAAATCGTCGTCGAGTGCCATTCAGACTTTCGGGCCATCGGAGTTCCCCTCGCAGTGAAGCAGTGCCGCTGTCCTAGGCGAACGGGGCGGCGTCAGCCCCCTGGTGGTTTTCTTGCTTGACCAGGGGGCTGACG
>JANNDA010000298.1:0-5333 GCA_031387195.1 Planctomyces sp.
TCAGCCCAGGCCATCGGCCTGGGTCACGGTCGGAATCACCAAGGGGTAGCCCCAACGGGGCGGCCCTCATCAACGTTCGTCATCGTCAATGAAGTGTTTCGTGTTGGTCCAATTGATATCCGCCCCGTTGGGGCTGTCTGACCTCTGGGGATTGGCCACCCAGGCCGATGGCCTGGGCTGGCATAGAATCGCCCCTTCGGGACTGAACCGCAGGTGACATCGGGAGCGCGGGGTTGGGTGTGCGACTCATTGGTTCATGTCTTTGGTCGCAGAGCGACCGCCGAAGGTCGCGGTGGGTTTCAACCCACGGTCGGCCATCCCGCCAAACCATCTCGTCGCGGAGCGACGATCGAACCATCGCCACACGATCAGCGAATCAATTTCATTCGCGCCGCTGCCCCCGCCTTCAATCGTCGCTCCGCGACGAATCATTCCTGTGTCATCGCCCTCCGTGGGTTTCCGTTCTCGCCCGCAAACTTCGCGGGTGGCCGAGCTTGCTTCAAGCTGGGTGCGTAGCACAAGAAACTCAGAACAAACTTCAAATCAGAGAACCACGTCGTTTCCCGTTTGAACGTCAACTCTGAGTTTCTTGTGCCTTCGGCACCCAGCTTCTCCGAAGCTGGGCCACCCACGAGAAGTGTCCTCATCGGCAAGATGCGGCAACGTACGGATCAACCGCGTCCTGATTGCTCCAACAGTTTTTGATGCAAGAATTCCGGTGCCAAGTCGGCATCGTTGTCCCAGCGGATGGTGTGCAAGACGGGAGAGACTTCAAACTGACGGAATCGAGCCATGTCCTTCAATGGCTCGAAGACCGGTCCCCACAGCACGTCTTTGAGGTCTACGATTCCACCTTGTCCGTTATTGAACCGCACTTCAATGGCATAGTTTGCGACATGACGAGCCGACACGACTTCCAACATGATCTATCACTCCAACGGCGCGATCTTTCGCAGGGGTTCGTGAGCTTCAGCAAGTCGCCAATCTTCAGTCAACTCATCGCGATGCAATTCGTGCCATTCCAGCACCGCGCGGAGCGCTCGTCGAGGAAATCGACCCTCAACAACTCCAGATTCGATTTCGACGCTGATTTTGTACTCGCCGTATTCGGCGTGAAAGTGCGGCGGTTTATGGTCGTCGTACAACATGTAAACGACAACTCCAAGGAAGCGCGAGAGTTCCGGCATAAAAGACTTCCTCGTAGTCAAAGCCATGTCGCGTCGTTGTGAATTTCAAGCAGCACTTCGACACTCACATCTTTCAAACTGCCAGCGTGTAAATGGCAAGGCGGAGAATGCCTCAACGAGAGTACCGACCACGTCTCGATTGCTCCAGCGCCCTTCGCGTTAATCTATTTATGCCGCTGGGGCGGTCGTCGAGTTTGTTTCAAGGCCACGGTCCCCCACGACATCGCAGCCAGCAGCAGCGCACTGCTGAGTCCGGCCAGCAGCTTTGCCGCGCTGACGGCACTCGACGATCAATAACCAATGATCAATCCCGCCTTCCTCCGCCCGCAAACTTCGCCCGGCTTTCCAATCGTGGACAACGTGATTCCTTGCCGCAGACAAGGCCACTGACAGCATCCTCGCGACCGCACCGCTCGACGCCGGAGAACCCTCAAGTCGAGATCAACCGGAGTTCGATCAAGCTGCTGACTACTCGATCCCTGCGCGGATCGTGTCTCACGGGACGACCCAAGGAAGGGGAAGTTTGCCATGTACGAAGAGTTTTTCGGCCTGCAACGACGACCATTTTCTGCCACTCCGGACGCGACGTGCTTCGTGCCGCTCGAAGGGGCGCAGAGCGCACTCGACGCACTCGCGGTGAGCTGTGAACGAGGCCAAGGAATCAGCGTACTGACCGGTGAGACCGGAGTTGGGAAGACGTTGGTGGGGCTGCGTTTGGCGTTTGAATTGCAGCCGACGTTTGCAACGGCGTTTCTCAATCACTCGGTATTTCCGACGCGGCGTGCGTTGTTACAAGCGATCTTGTTTGAGTTGAATCGGCCCTACAACCGCATGGCCGAGCAGGAGCTTCGCTTGGAATTGATGGCCGCGTTGCGGACGTTGATACCGCAACATCAAGGATTGGTCGTGGTGCTCGATGAGGCACATCGGCTGAGTTTGCCGGTCCTGGACGAAGTCCGCTTATTGACGATGCTGACGGACAACGGCGTGCCGTTGGCGCGAGTGGTGTTGATCGGCAACCGCGATCTTGAGGAACGGCTCGCCGATCCGGAGCTGTCGGAATTCCGCCAACGGATTTGCTGCCAAGTCGATCTCGAACCGCTCACTCAGGCGGAGTCGATCGAGTACTTGCGGATGTGCGTCGAGATTGCGGGGGCTCATCCCGACGACCTGTTCGCGCCCGAGGTGTTGCCCTTCATCGCCAAGGCGGCCGACGGGAATCCTCGTTGCCTGAATCAACTGGCCGATCACAGTTTGCTGCTGGCATTTGTGAGTGAACAACGCCCGGTGACCGCAGATGTCGTGCGCGATGCCTTGAATGACCTCAAACAATTGCCGCTGCACTGGAACGATCCGGTCGGTGGTGGCGAAATCTATCGTGGAATGTCGCATCCGCCGGTGATGGAAGACTCGGCCGTCAATCTGTGGCCGCAGACCGAACGGCACGACGAGGACGAAGAGGCCGTCGAATCCGCTGACGATTCCTGGGCGATGGAATCGCTGGGACAGGAGACCTCCGCGATTGAAATCGGTGGCGAATCAGCAACTTTCGTGAGTTCACCAGCGGTATGTGGCACCGCTGATTTGGCCGATGAGATCACTTGCCTGAAGGACGATTGGCGCGTCACGTCGCCTCGGTCGATGTCGCTCGACGATGTCTTGGCGGATGTCGCAGAGCTGACCGAACAAGTGCCATTCGAGCCGGAGCTTTCAGCAGCGGACACGCTGTCAGGGATCCCGTACTTCGGACAAGTTTTTGACGCTCACGAACTCGAATTCGGAGCTCCGTCATCAGATTCGTTCGAGGTTGATGAGTTCGCGATCACCAGCGACGAGACCGAGATGTCAGCCGTCGATGCGACGGTCGCGGAGGAGTGGCGTGACGCGGAGGAATCCCACTCGTTCGATCTCCAAGAAACACATCAGCCCGTGTGGAATTTGCCCACGAGCCCGTGGGAGTCTGCCGCCGACGCTGAGTTTGAAGAAGAGCCCGTTGTCGATCGTTACGTCCGCATTGAATCTGGCATGAAGAACGAGGGCATTGTGTGGAACGTCAATGCCCCGCATGGCCGCCTGTCTGGAAAGCGAGCGTCTGTCGTTACCGCTCTGCAAATGGGGGCGGCATTCGATGATGACCATGAATCCCAAGAGCAGGAACTGACGTCAGCGGGCGATTTTTCCGGCATCGTCGAAAGCTACGCACGACCGACGCGTGAGAGAGATCAAGGACATACCGCGTTTACGGAGTCACGAAACGATTCGCCGAATGAAGAACCGTTATTGCCCCAGCCTCGGCCAGAGCGACATCTGCCGACACAACTTCTGCAAGCGACGTTTGAGGACGACGGAATCGAAGAACAACTCGGAGCAGCCGTGCTCGATCTATATCTCGAAACGCAGCAAATGGTGAATCGCGTCGGACGAACCGGCGTCCCGACGATTTCACTGGATGAGCCCGAAGAAGAAACGCCTCGTGCGTTTGACGTCGTGCAACCTGATCCGAGCCGGAAAGAATCACCTCACGACGAGCGAGGATCGTCTGGTCCGGACGTCATCCAGCGTGCATACGGTCGGCTCTTCAGCGAACTACGCCGCAAGAAGCGATCGTGAATTCCCCGCAGGGTGCTGCAAGTTAGCACGACGCGCAAGCGAGTGATTGTTCGTGAAAACCACTCGCTTGCGCGTCGGGCTAGTGTGGGCCATGTGCCTGTGTGATTCACAATGCGTCGCTCATCGGCTTCATCGACAGTGTTTGACGGCCTCGGCTGACGGTCTTTTGACGTTGAGTCTTGTGATATTTCACGATCCAGCGGCGGAAGTCGGCGTCGATGTCGGCTGGCTTTTCGAAATCGAGCAACGCGGCAAGTGTGTTCCAGCCGGTGGGATCGATCGAACTCTGCGCACGCAGCTTGCGGTAGTACGGTTCGAGCAATTGCTGGTCCTGCAAGTAGAGGCAGAGGTATCTCGCTTGCGCGTAGTCGATCGCTTGGTAGTCAGTTCGCAGGCCACCGTTGGCGAGTTCGGAGGCGGGGCGCAAATGATTGTCGTGGAGCGCTCGCAGAACGTGATGCACACGCCAATTGTCGGTGCCGCATAAGCGGCGGTTGTGGTCGGTGAACTCGCTTTGCTCAAACAGTGATGCGAGACCCTCGTCGAACCACTCAGGCATCTGCGGAAAATCGAAGTGAGCCAGTGCGTGAGTCAGTTCATGAGCGAGCGTGCCGCCGCCGGTGGAGACGTTGACGACCACTCGACGTTGCGGCCGGAGATAGTAGCCGTAGTACGAGTCGGCTTTCCGGCGATCAATGCGCTGGGCGAACTCACGGAACCGAGTCTCCACGGCAAACGCGATGATGGTGATGGGTTCGGTTGGCAATTCGTCGAAGAAACTGACGTTCAAGGCTCGCTCGGTAGGACGGATCACGTCGCGATACATGCGGTCGAGAACATCCTCGGGCATGTCGCCGGCGATGACGTAGGGCGGGCGAATCAAGATGGTGTCGGAGCGATCGAGTTGCGGAACCAAATCCTGAGCAATGGCTTCACATGCCCGTCGCAGGCGTGAATTGGTGTCGTTTTTCAGCGGCTCTGCCACACCGACGTGCAATGAGTTGGGCGTCCGGCTGGCCGTTGAGGCGTCGCGAGCGCCGCCGAGAGAGAGTAAAAAGCTGGCTCCGACGAGCAAGATCGGGCCGACGATCAAAATGGTTTTGCGGTGCGAGTCCACGAGCGAGGCTCCATGCCGTTGTCGAACTGGTTGGCGCAACTCTACCCCGACATGATCGAGGTCATGACCTTTTATTGAGCCGTTTGGCGAAACGACCTAGAGTACCTCCGTTGCGATTGCTGAAGGCGGTGCGACAGGCAGAGTTTTACACGTGGGTTATGCAGAACGATTGCCAATTTTGTGTCGTCAGTGGAATGAAACTTGAGTCCCGTTTTTGAAAATAGTTTCGCCGCAGAATCGCATGTGCGATGGAATGCGTCGTACGGTTGAAAACGATTTCAAGAGTCCTCACGAAGTTGTCGAAGACAAACGGCTCGCCCAAAAAGAGCTTCCAGTAAGCACGACGCGCAAGCGAGTGGTGTCGGTTCGGACCACTCGCTTGCGCGTCGTGCTAAGAGAGGCAATGCGAAGACACAAAC
>JANNDA010000362.1:0-1523 GCA_031387195.1 Planctomyces sp.
CAACACCCCCACATTTCTTTTTTCTTTTTACCCCCCCCCCCGCGCCCACGCTTCGGGTTACTAATTCGCACTTCCTCCCAAAGTCGTGTCGCGCGGTTTCGTTATTATCTGTGAGCCACGTGTGTGGCGGGTAATTCGCGACTCGAAAAGGTGCAGTCATGTCAAATGCCACGTGCTTTGATCCACGAATGTTGAAGGATTACTTGCTCGGCAAACTGCCGGATGAGCAAAGCGATGAGATTTCCGCTCATCTCGAAGCGTGCCTGAGTTGCGAAGCGACCGTCGCGCAGTTGGACCGAGCGAGCGACACGCTGACGGACGGCTTGCGATTGCCAGCCGCCGCACTGGTCGGCACGGCCGAGCAACAGTCCGACGTCGCGTTGAAACAGGCACTCTCGCAAGTGCAATCCATCGAGTTTGCGACGAACTCAACACCCCTCTCTCGCGCTGAGTCGAGCCGCGTGACCAGCGGTCGGCTGCGTGATTCGGCCGCTGAACGCTCGCCGGTGCTACGAGATTATCGGCTGCTGGAGCCGATCGGTTCCGGCGGCATGGGTGCGGTTTACAAAGCGGTGCATACTCGGCTGGATCGGTTGGTCGCGGTGAAGTTGTTGCCGGCTCGACGTCTCGGCGACGAGCAAGCGGTCGCGCGGTTTCAACGGGAGATGCGAGTCATCGGGCAACTCAGTCATCCGGCGATCGTGCAGGCGACTGATGCGGGCGAGGTCGATGGGACGCATTTTCTCGTCATGGAATTCGTCGAGGGGCTGGACCTCAACCGGATCGCGAAAGCCTGCGGGACGTTGTCTGTCGCTGATGCTTGCGAGATCGCTCGGCAAACGGCGCTCGGATTGGAATATGCGCATCAGCAAGGGATCGTGCATCGCGATATCAAGCCGTCGAATTTGATGCTGTCGTTCGTAGTTCCGCCTTTAGGCGGTGCCGCAGAAAGCGTCAGTCAACGACGACAACCGCCTGAAGGCGGAACTACGAACGTCAAAATCCTCGATCTCGGACTCGCGCTGCTCAGCGGCGAACAGGCTCCGGTGGATGAGCTGACGACCGTCGGGCAGTTGATGGGGACGCTGGACTACATGGCTCCGGAGCAATTGGAAGACAGCCATCAAGTCGGGCCGCGAGCAGACATCTATGCTTTGGCCGCGACGCTGTATCGACTGCTGACCGGCTCGGCTCCGTTTGCGAAGGCGGATCGCAAGACGCCGCTGCAAAAGTTGCGTGCGTTGGCCACACTGACGGTGATGCCGATTCGCGAACGTCGAGCCGATGTTCCAGAAGAACTCGCCGCCACGATTGACCGAGCGTTGATCCGCGAACCTGCGGAGCGGTTCGCATCGATGCAGGAATTTGCCGCAGCACTCACCCCGTGGTGTGCGGGATACGATCTGGGACGGCTGGCACTCACGGCTGGTCAATTGGCGGAGCCGGTGCTCGACGCACAAACCAACTGGCAGAGCCTCGTATCATTTTCCCCCGGTGAGCCGGAGGGCGTTAGCCCCCGGACG
>JANNDA010000372.1:0-5802 GCA_031387195.1 Planctomyces sp.
CGACGGCAAAGTGCTGCGAGCGATCAAAGTCCCCGGCGATCCACATGAAGTCGTGCCGCTGCCGGACGGTCACCTGCTCATTACCTGCGGCGACGGGCACAAGGTCATCGAACTCGATGCCAGCGAAAAGATCGTGTGGGAACTCAACGAGAACGATCTGCCGAGCAACACGCTGCGACTGATGGCCGGCTGCCAACGACTGCCGAACGGCAACACCGTGTTTTGCAATTACCTCGGCCACGGCCACATCGGCAAACAGCCGCAGTTCTTCGAGGTGACTCGCGATAAGAAGGTCGTCTGGCAGTTCGATGACCACGCCCGCTTCAAGACCATCAACCAAATCTTCGTGCTCGACGTGCCAGGTGAAGCGGTGCGCTGAAGTGAACGGCAGATGAAAATATGCCCGCATCAGCCGGAACGCACTAGCGTCCGGTTCTCGCGGCAACCGTGGGCTAGCGCCCCGCGGCTGATTTGTTGGTACGTTTTCATCCGCCGTTCGCCTAAGAATGAAATCGGCACAGAACGACCTGGATCAACCGCTCCGTTCACAACGTCGATGGAGAAGACCATGCCGGTACTTCGAGTGCTCTGCTTGTTTGCTTTGATGACAACCGGTTCGCTGGCGCGCGATGCGGCTCCGCAGCGACAGGTCGTCGAACAAAAACTGCTTCACCTGCGTAGCGGGATGGAGCGGGAATGGTCGGAGTTCCCTGAGACTCCGACCAGCCAGCGACTCGACGCGACGTTTTCCTCTCGTAAGAACTCGGCCGAGCAGACGCTGCTAGTCTGGCAGGAAGACGTGAAGCAAGTCTGGAACGTGTTGCTCAACGGGAAACGACTGGGCGAATTGGTTCGCGACGAGAATGACATGATCGTGACGTTCGCCATTCCTGCGAGCACGCTTGTCGATGGCGAGAACGCGCTGCGGATTGAATCACCGTCGTCGAGCAAGGACACATCCGACGACATCCGCGTCGGCCAGATCGCCATCCAAGAGCGACCGGTGTTTGAGTCGCTCCGCGAGGCGACCGTCGAAATCGAGGTCGTCGATGCAGACACGAAGAAACCGCTGCCGGGTGCTCGACGCTAACGGGGCCATGCAAACGCTGGGTGCGGCGTCCAACGATCACCTGTCCGTGCGGCCGGGGATGGCTTTCACCTCGACAGGCCGAGCGACCTTCGGTGTGCCGGCGAGTCGTTACACAATCTTTGCCGGACGTGGCTTCGAGTATTCACTAGCGCGAGCCGAGGTCTCGTTGAGTGCCGGCGAAGTCGCGAAGCAGACGCTGTCGATTCGACGTGAGGTTCCCACCGAGGGGTACGTTGCCTGCGACACCCACGTTCACACGTTGACTCATTCCGGCCACGGTGACGCGACCGACGACGAGCGGATGATCACACTCGCGGGCGAGGGCATCGAACTGCCAATCGCCACCGATCACAACCAGCACATCGACTACGAAGCCATTGCCAACAAGCTCGCTGTCCGAAGCTACTTCACGCCGGTGATCGGGAATGAAGTCACGACGACCTGCGGGCATTTCAACATCTTTCCGGTGAAAGCCGACGCGCGAGTGGTCAATCACAAATAGACGGACTGGCGAACGATCTTCGATGACATTGACCGCACGCCGGGCGTCAAAGTGAAGATCTTGAACCATGCTCGCGACCTGCACAGTGGCCTCCGACCGTTTGGGCCGGCTCAGCACAACGCCTTGGTCGGCGAGAATCTTGATGGTTGGCCGTTGCGGTTCAACGCGATGGAGGTCGTGAATTCGGGAGCCACACAAACCGATCCGCTGCGACTGTTTCACGACTGGATGGGATTGCTCAATCGCAGCTTGAACGTGACGCCGGTCGGTAGCAGTGACTCACACGATGTGGGCCGGCACTTCGTCGGTCACCACTGGCACGCCATCGACTTCACCGACGCCTTCGCCAATTGGCTTTGCAGCCCCCCGTATTCCGATTACGCGGAAAGTTATTTTGAATCGCCGTCTCGTCTCGGAGCCGCACCGATGGCGGCGTTCAAGAAATCTGTCGCCGGTCAATTGACCCAGGCTCTTCAAACCGTCGAGGCCGCCGACAATACCGTGGTCGCGAACTACGGTGTGGCCTCGTTGTTCGGCTTCCTGCACATCTTTGAAATCCTGCCGATGTTCGAGAACGCCATTCGAGGCCGGCGGCTCGTGTTCTTTCCCGGCGTGTACGAACAAGACAACTATCGACTGCTCGATGCACGCGACGGCTGGAATTGTCACGCCGTCCCGATCACAGCGATGCCGGTCGAAGACGAATATCGGATGCAGACCCGCGAGGGTGCCGAGTGGAACCAGGCGTTCCAAGAGGCTCGCAACAAATTGCTGGCCGACACTGGCAAGCTGGGCAGCGAGCGATCGCAACTTTTGCAGACGCATTGCAGCGAGATCCTCAAGAAATCGAAGCTCACCCACGGAGCCATTAAGGAGACCCGCAGGTTCGTGTTGCACTTCAGCCTGGATGCTCCCGCCACAGACGGTTCTGAAATCCCCGTTTGGATTCGCGACGGTTGGGATGTCGAAGAGTCGATCGTGCTGAACGATGCTCGGACAGCGGGCGATTCGGCGGCCGTCGTCTATGGATTCATTCCGCGAAACAAAGCCGAAGACATCAAGCAGGCGATCGCCACTTACTATGCCGCCGAGAAAACTCTGGAGATCAAAGGGACGCCCAGCACCGACGAAGGCATTGACGCTCGCAAGTCGATGGAGACGCGACTGGTACAGGCCCTCAAGACTCGTGACGACTTGATCGGTAACTTGCTGGATGAAACTGCGATCTATTTGGCGGGTGGCGGCGATCCGGTACACGGCTTGTTGATCACCGCCAATGTGGAGGCCGCCGCCAAGTCTTGTTTGGCTCGTCTCTATCTTCAGTTCGACGTGGCCGATTCGCCGGATTGGCACAAGGTCATCGAACGCGCCAAGAAAGATGCGTTGGAGGCGGTCGGCTACAAGGGCGATCCCGAAGCTCACCCGGTCTGCAAAGCGGTGCTCGATTTCGTCGGCAGCGGCAAAAAGGGAACCGACGTTCGCAAGAATTTTGGTAGCCCGCCGTTTGGATGGCCGCAGGATGCGATCGACGCCGCGTTGATCGTGTTGCACACCGGACGACGACGCCACTCGTAGTAACCGCTGCGAGACACCGCCAACACGCGGCACTGAATCGCGATCGGCCAGGTCGTGCGATGATCCTCAATGAAGCCGTACCTCATCGCTGCTCCTTCGCGAAGAAGACCGTCGCTTTTTTAAAATCTCACGCTCCATCCGCAGCCGCTCGACCTCGGCCCGCAGCTTGCGATTCTCTTCTTCCAATCCGGTTTGCTTCCCGAACCCGGCGAACGCGGAGCTTTCTTCCGCCGCGAATTCGTCACGCCACGATCTCATGAACCACTCGCCCGGAGACGTCGGTCAGGCGGTAGTCGCGGCCGGCGTGGCGGTAGGTGAGGCGTTCGTGGTTGAGGCCGAGGAAGTGCAGGATCGTCGCGTGGAGGTCGTGAATGTGGACTTTGTCTTGGACCGAACGGAAGCCGAATTCGTCGGTGGCTCCATAGGTCGTGCCTCCCTTCACGCCGGCTCCGGCGAGCCACGTGGTGAAGCCGAGGTGATTGTGGTCGCGACCATCGCTTCCTTCTGTTGTTGATGTGCGACCGAACTCGCCGCCCCAGATGACCAGCGTGTCTTCGAGCAGGCCGCGACGTTTGAGGTCTTGCAGCAATGCGGCGGTCGGTTGGTCAATGTCTTTGGCCAAGCGTTTGGTCTGATCGTTGTGGTTCGAGTGCGTGTCCCACGGCTGGCCATTGCCGTAGTAGACCTGCACGAATCGCACGCCCCGCTCGACCAGTCGCCGAGCCATCAAGCAGGAGTTCGCATAGTGCGACGTGCCGTACTCGGCGCGGACGGCTTCCGGTTCTTGACGAATATCAAACGCATCGGACGCGGCGAACTGCATGCGGAACGCGGTCTCCATCGAACGAATGCGCGCTTCCAACGCAGGCTCTTCGGGATGTTTTTCCTGGTGCTTCGCGTTGATCTGCCGCAAGAGGTCGAGTTGCCGCCGCTGTTGAGGGACCGTCAGTTTGTCGTCCGCGTTCCGCAAGTTGGGCAGCATTTTGCGCGGATCGAGGTCACTGTGATTGATGTACGTCCCTTGGAATTCACCCGGCAGAAACGAACTGGTCCACAGCTCCGCAAACCGCACCGGCCGACCGGGGCAGAGCACCACATAGCCGGGCAAGTCCGACGCCTCACTGCCGAGTCCGTACAGAAACCACGCACCCATGCTGGGCCGAGTCGGCGTGATCGAGCCGTTGTTCATCAAGAAAAGGGCTGGCCCATGATTCGGATTGTCGGTGTGCATCGAACGAATGATGCACAAGTCGTCGATGCACTCACCGATCTTCGGCAGTAACTCACTGACCGGCAGCCCGCTTTCCCCTCGGTTCCGGAACCCAAACGGCACCGCCATCAAACCGCCGGTTTTGTTCTCGGTACGAAACTCAACCTCCTTCGGTCGCTGTCCCGTGAACTGATTGAGCGCCGGTTTCGGATCAAAAAAATCCGCCTGAAAGGGTCCGCCATTCATGAAGAGCTGAATGACTCGCTTGGCTCGCGGAGCATGATGGGTGATTGCCGATCGTTGTGGCAATGATCCATCCGCGAGCGAGAGCTGCTCCGACAACAACGACGCCAGGCCAACGGTTCCTAGACCGCCTCCAAAGCGCCGCAACATTGATCGACGTGAAAATGGGGACTCGAACATGACTCACCTTTCGACGTTACCGACTCGTTGCAGGATCGCGTCCCAGATCTTCGTCAAATGGAATCTCGTGGCCCATTGTGTGACGTAGTCTCGATCGACCGTCACGGCTTCGACACAAAGGATTCCGGTGATATCACGAAGATGCTTTTCGGAACCACCTTCTTGGTAGTACCGCATTTTGCTGATGATGATGTCTTCGGGGCTGGCGGCAAATCCGTCGATCGCTCCGAAGAGTCGCACTCGCTGCCGTCGCGCCAATTGAGACCGCGACCAAGCGTCAGCACCAGAGATCATGAAGTTGATCTTATTGCCTGTTGCCGGATGCACGACGTTGAACTGTGTTCCTTGCAATACCGCCTCGCGAGCTGCCTCTTTGCTGAGATAGAACTCCGGAGCCGGAAATTCGGCACAGAGGTCGGACACATGTCCGAGTCGCAACTCGATGACGATATCGATGTCGCGCGTCATGCGCGGTTCGCCGTAGGCCCCGCTGGCGACCGAACCGCAGACGAGGTACGGAATCTTCAGTCGTTCGAGAATCTCAATCGCGCGGCAGAGGAAATCAGACTGATCCATCATGAAGCATTCTCCGCGCGATCTCGGCGGCAACTTGGTGGTCGCTCCAACCCGGTTGATTCATCCGCACGCGGGCTTCGATCAAGCCCCGCATGGTTCGATTCGCGTCAAACACCATCGCCACTCGCTCGGCGATCGTCCTTTCGCGAAGGCATTTGGCGACGAATGGATCGACCACTTCGATCTGCCCGTCGTCGAGTCGAAAGCCGGTGGTGGTGGTCGGGTGCATGATTTTGGTCCTGAATGTTGGCCGCAGGATATCCGGCGGGTGTGACATCGACAAATCGGGTCAGTCAGGGGAACGGTGCCTGACCACTAGCCTGATGAAAACCTCGAACAGTCTGAATTGGAACTTGTTGCGCACTTCCCCTTTTGAACGTGACACTCCTGATCCGTGCCGCGGCTTTGCCATCCGTGCGATCCAGT
>JANNDA010000374.1:0-4182 GCA_031387195.1 Planctomyces sp.
GGCGGGGGGCCACCCCCCCGCCGCCTCGCCTGCATCCGTGAGTCACACCGGTTTGCCGTCCGCCGAACAAGTTTGGGTCGTCGTGCATTCCGGCGAAGCGGTCGCCGAAGACATCGGCGGAGCGAGCGGCTCCGGCATTTCGTTAGTCGGTGAAGCTCGCAACACCGCCACGCGACTGAACGCGATTGCCGAACCAGGTTCGATTCTGCTCAGCCCCGCAGCTCATCAGCGAGTGGCGTTGTACTTCGAGTGCCAGTCGCTGGGGACGCAGCGAGTGCGCGGCATCTCGCAGCCGGTCGAATTGTTCAAAGTCATCAAAGAAGCCGCGTCGCGAAATCGGGTCGAGCTGGCTGATCCCGGCAATCTGACGCCGCTGGTCGGTCGCGACACGGAACTGACGATTCTCAAAGATCGCTGGGAACAGGCGCTGGATGAACTCGGCCAGATCGTGCTGTTGATCGGCGACGCGGGGCTCGGCAAGTCGCGGTTGATTCGCGAACTGCGCGAGCACGTCATTCGCGAAGACGCGGAGGGGGCGGCGATCATCGAGTTGCGTTGCTCGCAATATCATCAAGGGACCAGCTTCTTTCCGATCGTGGAGTTCCTCTCACGATTGCTCGACTTTGAAGATCTCGCCGCCGCCGAACGGCTCGAATCCGTGGTGCGGTATCTGCGTGAATTGAAAATCGACACTGCTGAGAATGTCGCGCTGTTCTGCGGGATGCTGAGCGTGCCAACGGATGCGCGATTCCCGGCTCTGGCGTTGTCGCCACAGAAGGTCAAGGAGCGCACGGAAGAGTTGCTGCTGCGGTGGCTGAAGCAGTTGGTGGAAGTCAGCCCGGTGTTGTTCATCGTTGAAGACTTGCATTGGCTCGATCCATCGACGTTGGAACTGTTGGAAAAGCACGTCGCGGAATTTGAGAGCGGCCGAGTGCTCAGCTTGCTGACCTTCCGACCGGAGTTCGAAACGCCGTGGAAGAGCAAGCCGCATCAAACGCAGATCGCGCTGAGTCGTCTGACGAAACGACAAATTGGCGAGATGATGCGGAAGCGGACGAAGCGTCGCGACATCCCCGAAGCGATCTTGCAACAAGTCATTGACCGCACGGACGGCATCCCGCTGTTCATCGAGGAATTCACTGTTGTCATCGTCGAGTCGGGCATCCTGGATCGTGCCGATGCGGGTACTGATGACTCGTCGTTGCTGAATGTCATCCCGGCGACGTTGCACGATCTGTTGCTGGCTCGGCTCGATCGCATGGCCGCCGATCGCGAAGTCATTCAGTTGGCGGCGACGATCGGCCGCGAGTTCAGCTTTGAACTGCTGGCCGCGGTGTCTGACACCGCCGTGGCCGACGCTGCTAGCGTCGGTTAGGACGCGGGCCGCGTCCGCCACGATCTGCAACGAGAACTCGACAAGCTGGTCAAAGCAGAGATTCTCTTTCACAAGGGACACGGCACCGAGGCGGGTTACATCTTCAAACATGCGCTGCTCCAAGACGCCGCGTATCGGTCGATGCTCACCAAGACGCGGCAAGCGTGTCATCAGCGCATCGCCGAAGTTTTGGAGACTCGATTTGCCGACATCGTCCACTCACAACCGGCGTTGCTGGCACATCACTTCACCGAAGCCGGTGTCACCGACAAGGCGATTCAATACTGGCTGAAGGCCGGGCAGAAATCGCAGGAGCAGTCAGCCAATGTCGAAGCAATTCGGCACTTTGAACGAGGTCTTGCGCTGACGATGACACTGCCGGCCTCGCCGCAGCGCGACATGCTGGAACTGGGCTTGAAGCTGCCGCTGAGTGGTGTGCTGATGGCGTTGCAAGGCTATGCGGCTCCGGACGTCGAACCGGTGCAGAATCGGTGCATTCAGATTTGCCGTGATCTCGGCGAAGGCGCGCCGCTGTTTCCGGTGCTCGCCGCAAACTGGGAATGGCTCTTCATTCGCGGTCGGTTTGCCGACTGTTATGAGCGTTGCCCCGAACTCATCGCCCTGGCTGAGGCGGCTCAAGGGCCGGGGATGCTGGCCGAAGCACATTGGGCACAAAACTGCACGTCGTTGTACGCGGGTGATTTTCCGGCTGCGCGGGCTCATGCGGAAATCGGTGTGCGGCATCATCACCGCGAAGCCAGCATCGAATTCGCGAAGATCACACAGCAAAACAGCGGGCCCTTGAACCTGGCCTATCTGGGCATGGCCCTCTGGCAATTGGGCTACGCCGATCAAGCCTTCGCTCGCTTGCGCGCGGCTCGTGAAATGGCCGCTGACCTCAAGCACGTCTTCACGCAGCAGATGATCGAATGGAAGGTCGGGCAAACCTACGACTTCGCCGGCATGGGCGATCAAGCCATCGAATGTGGCGAACGCTGCCGTCGCAGCGCCGAAGAGCAGGGGTTTGCCTTCTGGGTGGCAATCGGGATCGGCTGCAAGGGCGTCGGTCTCAAACATCTCGGCCGGTTCGACGAGGCGATCGAGTCGCTGCAAACCGCCCTCACCCAACTGGAAGCGACCGGCTCGTTCATCTTGTTTCCGAAGTACCGAGCGCATCTCGCGGATTCGCTGTGGCAAACCGGCCAACGTGACGCGGCGGTCAAGCAACTCGACGCGGCCTTCGCCGATCAAACCGCCGGCGAATACTTTATGCACGCCGAGTTACTCCGCATTCGTGGTGACTTTGCTTTCGATCGCGGCGAGCTGGATCAAGCCGAGACGACGTACCGCGAAGCGCTAGCCGTCGCGGCTCGACAAGGGGCGAAAATGTATGAATTGCGCTCGACGCTGCGTCTCTGCCGAGTCTGGCAGAAGCGCGGTCAACTCGCCGAAGTTCGCCAGCACTTGGAACCGCTCGTCGGCTGGTTCACAGAAGGCTTCGACATGCCCGACGTGATCGCGGCGAAAGCGCTTCTCGCGGGACTTTAAGTAACCCACCCGCCTGCCTAACTCCCAAATCTGGCATCTTTCATTCGTTGGTTGAAGTGGTAGACTGTGCCCCGCCGAAACCAAGGCGAGTGGTACTTTTGACTCGACGGAGACGCGATGATGCTGAAGATCGTTGGACCCCGGCAGAATGGCTTTTGCGACCGCCTCGATCGCCGCAGTTTTTTGCAAATCGGTGGCTTGGCACTGGGTGGCGCGACACTGTCGCTGCCTCAGCTTTTGCAGGCCGAGCAGTCCGCTGCGACATTGACCGGAAAACCGGCGATGACTCACAAGTCGGTCATCAACATCTTCTTGTCGGGGGGCCCGCCACATCAGGACTTGGTCGATCTCAAGCCGGGCGCACCGACGGAAATTCGGGGTGAGTTCCTGCCGATCGCGACCAATGTTCCCGGCATCGAAATCTGCGAACTGCTCCCGAAACTGGCGAAGATGACCGATAAGCTGGCCATCATTCGCTCGCTGGTGGGATCGGATGGACGTCACGCCGCATTTCAATGTCAGACCGGTCGTCGCTTCGCGAATCAAATCGCTGGCGGTTGGCCGTCGATGGGATCAAACATCTCGAAGCTGCAAGGCTCGGTCGATCCCGCCGTGCCCCCCTTCGTCGGACTCGCGCCAAAGATGATCACCTCGACTTGGGCTGATCCCGGTCAGCCCGGCTTCCTCGGCCCCAGTCACGCTCCGTTCCTGCCGAACGCTGAAGGCAAGAAAGACATGGTGCTCAACGGCGTCGATGCCGACCGCTTCGGCACTCGCAAGTCGCTGTTGAAAAACTTCGACACGCTACGCCGTGATGTCGATGCCAGCGGGATGCTGCGTGGCATGGACAAGTTCACCGAGCAAGCCTTCGGAATTCTGACCTCCAGCAAACTGGCCGAGGCGATTGATCTGGAACGCGAAGACCCGAAGCTGCGCGACCGTTACGGCCGAGGCAGCGACAAGCCCGCTGGCTACGGCGATGCTGGCCCGCTGAACAATGATTATCTCCTGCTGGCTCGTCGCTTGGTCGAAGCCGGAGCTCGCGTCGTCACGCTGGCCTACGGCCGCTGGGACTGGCACGGCCTGCCCTATGGCACGAACTTCTCAAACGCCCGCGAACATTTCCCGATGCTCGACATCGGGCTCTCGGCACTGATCGAAGACCTCGAACGCCGCAACATGCTGGAGACGACGACGGTCCTCGTCTGGGGCGAATTCGGCCGTACTCCTAAGATCAACCCGGTTGGCGGTCGAGACCA
>JANNDA010000384.1:0-6847 GCA_031387195.1 Planctomyces sp.
TTCAAGCGAGCGGCTGGCCCAAGTCTCCGCTGAATGATCTGTCCCTCGCGAAGGGAAGTGACCTTGTTGTGCCGGATGATGTCGGCGTGAAATCAACGGACGGACAACCGCTGGGTTGTCCTGTGAACGATTTCATGGAACCGGCTCCGCTGACATTGGCGCGAGGTCATGCGCTGGCGAATCGGATGCAGTATCCGGTGCGCGGCTGGGAGTCGTTCACCATCAACAAGACGATTCAGGTCGATGCCAATATCCAAGACGTCGGCCAAGTGCTCAGCGCGGAAAGCTGGCCGAACGGAACGCTGGTAGTCGTCAGCGGCACCGGCAACGCCGAGATGTCTCCCGTCGAGGTGAAGGGGAAAGCGCTGCGGATCGAATTCAAAAACACGGGTGAAGCGCCGTTGGTCTTCAGCCCGCGTCGAGTGGCCAAGATGAAAGACGACGAGGCGATGTTCGTGGTCGAGGGAGGCTCGCTGGAACTGGTCGGCGGTCACTTCCGATTTCCGAATACTTCGAGCCAACCGTTGCCTCAATTCTTTCTCAGTGTGCATGACGGCGACTTCTCGTTGCGTGGCTGCACGGTGATTGGTCAAACGTTGGAAGGGACCAGCAAGTTCATCGGCTTGATTCGATGGAAGCGATTTGAAGCTGAGTCGAAGAATCTGTCGCTCCCCTCCGAACGAAATTCAGGCGTGATCGTTGATAGCGCACTCATCACGACGGGGCGACTGCTGGATGCTGACATGCGCAACCGCACGCTACTGCTTCGCAACAGCCTGTTTGCGTCGATCGGTGATCTGTTCGATCTGAATGTGCAAGGTTTCGAAAAACACATCGGCGCGACGCTGGATGCTCGTTGGTGTACTTTCGGAGCCGGCGGCAAATACCTGTTCCAAGTACGCGGCACGAAGGACGCCGAGAAAGCGACTCACCCGTTTCACGTGTTCTTGGAAAACTGCTCGCTGCTCACATTGACCGATTTATCTGGAGCGACCGCCTCGCCGGTATTGCTCTCCGCGCGCGATCACGTGTTGTCGAATCAGCAGCTTGCGTGGTGGGATCACACCAACGGTTACGCGATGCCGTGGTCGCAGTTCATTCGGCCTGCCGACACACCGGCGAAAGGAACTCAGACGTTCGACCTGGACTGGAAGAACCTGTGGGGACCGGAGCATGTCGTTCGTCCGTTGACGACGAATGGCGGAGTGCGACTCGCCGCCAAGCTGCCGCATCGCTCCAAAATTGCTCCACGCGATTTTCAGCTCGCGAGAGACTGTGCGGCGGCAACTTGGGGGCCGAATCTCACGAGCTTGGGAGCAGACCTTGATCGCAAGATCGGCAACCTCGTGCCAACGATCAATCGCGCGTTGCCGAATTCGAGCAATACAAATAAGCCCGATTCAAAATCTGAGCCGACAACAACGCCAGTGAAGAAGGTCGAAACACCGACTACAAAAAAGGTACAGAAGCTCGATTTCTAACGGTCTTTCCTAGAACCTGTCTGTGATTGCTGTTCTTCATCTGCGGATGGTAAAGCCGAACTGCGGATGAAAGGCGGCGAGTGTGCCAAAGGCGGATTGCCAAAATCTTTTTGTCCCACATTTTTTGTCAGCCGTTCGAAATGCAGAGTTGACAAAAAAATGTGGGACAAAAAAATCGACCAGCAGGGCCAGAGAATTCGCCTGACGATCGGGTTGCCGCGCTTCGTGGCGACGAGCCACAACTCCTTTCGAGGTAAATGCACAAGACGTTTTCCATTCAGAAATCTTCTTACAAAAACAAGACTTTCACCGTTTGCAGAGCAGAGGAATATGTGTTTCGGAGTTGCCTGAACTTGGTACGACATCAATCAGCCTTGGGGATATGTGGTATGAATTGCCTTCAATGGTTCCGCGTGGTTTGTCTCTGCCTCATGTTGTCAGCAGGTGGCTTGTCAATCAGCGCGGCTGATAAGGTGCCCTCAGAAGAGGACTTCTATCCGATCACCGTGTTTGCGATCCCTGATGGGATCGTGCTGGAAGCGGGGGGTGTCGAATTGCTGCCGGATGGGAAGCTGGCGATCTCGACGCGGCGCGGTGATATCTATCTGCTCGACAAGCCGTTTTCGGAAACGGGCAAAGACGCGAAGTTCACGAAGTTCGCCGGAGGCTTGCATGAGATTCTGGGGATCGCCGCTCGTGACGGTTGGATCTATGCGACGCATCGACCGGAAGTCTCTCGCTTAAAAGATGTCGATGGCGACGGACGGGCCGACATCATCGAGACGGTCAGTGACGCCTGGGGCATCAACGGCGACTACCACGAGTACGCCTTCGGTTCGAAGTTCGATAAGGACGGCAATATCTGGGTCGTGCTCTGCTTGACCGGCTCGTTCGACAGCAACAGCAAGTACCGCGGTTGGTGTCTGCGGATCACACCTGACGGCCAAGTGATTCCGACGACCAGCGGCATTCGCTCACCTGGCGGCATCGGGTTCAACCACGAAGGCGAGACTTTCTACACCGACAATCAAGGGCCGTGGAACGGAGCCTGTGCGCTGAAGCATTTGCGTCCGGGCAAGTTCGTCGGCCATCCGGGCGGCTTCAAATGGTTTGATCTGCCGGAAGTCAAAGCAGTGCTCGGCGCGAAGCCGAAAGATCCGGAGAGCGGCAGTCGGATGATGGTGGAAGCGAAGAAGATTCCGGAACTCGAACCGCCCGCCTGTTACTTCCCGTACCCCAAGATGGGCAAGTCGGCCAGCGGCATCGTCACTGATACGACGGGGAAGTTCGGGCCGTTCGTCAATCAGATGTTCGTCGGCGATCAGTCGGACAGCACAGTGATGCGCGTGTTCTTGGAAAAGGTCAAAGGGCATTATCAGGGAGCGTGTTTTCCGTTTCGCAGTGGCATCGGTTCGGGAAGTCTCGGCATGATGATGGCCCCGAATGGTTCGATGTTCGTCGGCGGTACGAACCGAGGCTGGGGCTCACGTGGCCCGAAGCCTCACTCGCTGGATCGTCTCGACTGGACGGGCAAAGTGCCGTTTGAGATTCACGAGATGCGTGCAAAGCAGGATGGCTTTGAATTGACCTTCACTCACCCAGTGGATCGCGATGCCGTCGGCGATGTGAAGTCCTACAAAATGTTGACTTACACCTACATCTATCAGGCGAGTTACGGCAGCCCCGAAGTCGATGGGACGACCCCGACGATCGACTCCGCCGTTGTCGCGGCCGATGGCAAAAGTGTGCGTTTGAAAGTCGATGGACTGCAAGAAGGTCACGTCCACGAACTGCATCTGGACGGCGTGAAGTCTGCGGCTGGATTGCCGCTGCTTCACAAGCAGGCGTATTACACGTTGAACTACGTGCCGGAGTGAGACGTTTGATGCGGCGCACCGGAAACCGCCACTCAAGCCCCACTGAGCTTGTCTCAGTGGAATCGGGCCTTTGCACTACGAATGACATCACTCGACATGAAATTCGGCGTAGTGCAAAAGCCCTGAATCCACTGAGGCAAGCTCAGTGGGGTTAGGCCGTCATCCGCCTCGCTCGTCTGAATGTTGGCTACGAAAGTTGTGAGGGATCACTCATGCGATACGACGAACTCGAAGAAGTGACTGATGAACTGGAAGTCGTCGAAGAGAACGGCGATCCGCGCAAGTTGTCGTTCCTCGGCTTTTGGAACATGTTGGTGTTACGCCCGAAAGAGTTCTTCGAGCATCACTTTCAGAAGCGGCAGTCGCCGTATTTGTTTCTGGTAGTGTTCGTTGTCGGGATTGCGCGAGCCATCGACAAAATGGAAACACAATTCGCGCAAGTCGGTCTCCGTGGCGGCGTGATTGGATTACCTCAAGCCAACAGTTGGACGGCGTATTGGGTCAGTGCCGTGCTGTCCGGGGTTCTTTACGGAGGGCTGTCGTATTGCTTGGGAGGCTGGTGGTACGACGTGCGAGTCGGTTGGGCAGGCGGGCAGCGCGATCGCGAATCGTCTCGGTTCTTGTACCTCTACGCAGCGTTTATCCCCGGCGTTTTGCAGGTCACGGCAATGCTGGGCAACACCCTGGAAGACAAGCAACCGTTTCCCCATGAGCTGGAGGGGATCGGGCTGATGTTGGTTTTTGGGACGTTGATGTTCGCGACCTTTTACTCTGTTTATGTCAGCTATCGAGGAGTTCGCACCGTCATGGACACCCCACGTTGGGGAGCCCTTATCTGGTTTTTGATTTTGCCCGGATTGATTTACACGTTGGTTTTCGGTGGAGCGATTTCCGTCGGCTTCTTGGCTGGCAGAGCTGCGGGTGGTGGATAGGAAAGGCCGGGGTCAGGCACCGCAAAATTCACAATTGGCGGAATGATGCGTGGCAACATGAATAACGTTGTCCCGCCAATTGTGAATTTTGCGGTGCCTGACCCTGACAACTCAGCATGAGCAACAACATCCCACGAGAGACCTTTCCGCTGGACCGACGCCAACTGCGACGACACCAGGCAAAGCGGTTTCGTGAACTCATGCGTCGAGCTTCCGTCACGAACTCGTTCTGGAACGCGAAGTGGAAGGCGGCAGGTGTCGATCTGTCGGAGTCTGCGATCTCAGCGTGGCAGGTTCCTGGCGATTTGACTCGGCTGCCGCTGATGACGAAGGCCGAGCTGGTTGCTGATCACGCGGCTCATCCGCCGTATGGATCAAACCAGACGTTTGAGGCCGGGGCATATTCGCGATTCTGCCAAACGTCCGGCACGACGGGACAGCCGCTGAGATGGCTCGACACATCGGAGTCGTGGCAATGGATGCTCGGCTGTTGGGAGCAGATTTTTGAACTGGCCGGCTTGCGGGCTGACGATCGATTTTGTTTTCCGTTTTCGTTCGGGCCGTTTCTCGGTTTTTGGGCCGCGTTTGACGGAGCGGCTCGGTTGGGTCGGCTGTCCCTTCCAGGCGGTGGGATGTCGAGCGAATCGCGACTGAAACTCATCGAAGACAATCTCGCGACGGTTGTGTGCTGCACGCCGACGTATGCCTTGCGATTGGCTGAGGTCGCCGCCGAGCTCGGCATGGAATTGAAGTCGGGTTCGGTGCGTTTGCTGATCGTCGCGGGCGAACCAGGCGGCAGCGTGAGTTCGATTCGCGCTCGCATCGAAGCCGCGTGGGGCGCGCGGGTCATCGACCATTGGGGCATGACGGAAGTCGGGCCGCTTGCGTCTGAATGTGTCGAAAATCCTGGCGGGCTGCACATTCTGGAAACCGAGTGCATCGCCGAAATCATTGACCCGACGACCGGTGAGCCGTTCGATCTCGATGCGGCGATTGCTGCGGGACCGCAAGCTAGTGCAGCGCCGATTCGTGGTGAGCTGGTCATCACGAATCTCGGTCGAGTTGGTTCGCCGGTCGTTCGCTATCGCACCGGTGATCTCGTCGAACTTGATCCCAGTCCCTGTCTGTGTGGCCGATCGTTGCTGCGATTGAAGGGAGGCATCCTGAGCCGCATCGATGACATGCTCACGATCCGTGGCAACAACGTTTATCCGACGGCGATCGAAGCGATCCTGCGCGAGTTTCCAGAGATCGTCGAGTACCGCTTGCATGTCATCACCGGCCGCTCGATGCAGGAATTGAAGATCGAGATCGAACCGTCGAGCGGTGAGCATCACGGCAATCTGCTGGACCGAGTCGCTGTTGCGATTCATGACCGGCTACATTTCCGGCCCGAACTGGTCATCGTTGAAACCGGTGCATTGCCACGGCACGAAATGAAGGGACAACGCATTCAGCATGATTAAGCCACCGCAGTGTCCGATTTGTGAACGACCGCTTGTGGGCGAAGCCGCTCGCGAAGGGACAGCGTTTCCCTTTTGCAGCGATCGCTGCCGTCGAGTTGATTTCTTCCGCTGGAACGACGGCAAGTATGCGATCGTCGAACCGCTCGATCCGCACCGCATGGCGGAGGAGTTGGACCAACGCCGCGCGGAGTTGATCGATGCTGAGGAATCGAGTGAAAGCGACGAAGGCGATCACGCGGGCTGAGCATTTTCCGTCGCCACAACCGCTTGCTTGGCGGCCTGACGCTCGGACCAAAATGAGTACGCGACCAACATGCCGGTCCCGGTCACCAGAAAGACGTCGGCATAGTTGAACACCGGCCACGAATACGTGCCGAATGTGAACAGTAAAAAATCTCGCACCGCGAGATAGGGCCGACCAGTTTCGGCATTGATGCAGCCGTGGAGGCCCAACCGGTCATACAGATTTCCGAGCGTTCCACCGAGCACCAAACAGAGTGCAAACGTCAGCCAGTTGCTGCGCCCCGCAGGCGTTCCCAGCAAGACATACAGAATGACGAACACCGCCACGACGCTGAGGGCCGCGAACAGCCAAGCATATCCTTGCCCAACGCCCCACAGCGCGCCTTCGTTGAAGCTCGTGTAAAGCGAGAAGGTCGAAAGTTGGCCCAGCCAGTGGTGGACCTTTCCCTGCCGGCCGGGAAATCCCAGTTGGGTGAAGATCAAGGACTTGGAATACAGATCCCACCAAGTACAGAGGCAGGTCATCGGCAGGATGAACATCAGGCGTCGCAGAGCGAATTGCCGTGACGTTTCGGAAATAGGTTGAGACGCATCCATGTTAGTCCCCGTAACCGTGTTGTTGTTGCGACAAAAATTACGTAGCCATCACGCTCCGCGTGATGAGTCGATCGCTTCAGGAAGCGTTGGTCCGAATTCGGCTCGTCACGCGGAGAGGCTGTGAAGAATTGACGTGGGATAGGCTTCCAGCCTGTCATCTCAGCCCGAAAACATGACAGGCTGGAAGCCTATCCCACGAAAAATTCACAACCTCGGAGCGTGACGGCTACGTACCGTCGGCTTCACCGCGT
>JANNDA010000409.1:0-5621 GCA_031387195.1 Planctomyces sp.
TCGCCACCTGATCGCGAGCCGTTGCCATTCGCAGCGCGATCCCACCAGCGAGCGAACTCGCCATTCCTGCGGCGAACAACAATTTGAGGGGATCGCGTCAACATGATTGGCTCACTCCCGCAATGCGGCGACGAGGATTTCGTCTCGGCGACTGATGGACTCGGACGGTGTGGTATTCAACGAAACGGTGTTCAACGAAGCCCTGTTGTCAGCCGCGGCAGCGTCCTGAATCTTGAGCGTCGGCGTTTGATTTTGACCGCCAATAGCCATCGTTCCGCGAAGCTGACGCCGCAACACTTTGCCCAAGAAATTACGCGGCAAATCGCCGGACAAGACTTCGACAAGCTTCGGCCGTTTGTAAGCGGCGAGGTTTTCGTGACAAAAGTGGTCGAACGCCTTGCGATCAAATCGAGCGTTCGGGTTCAGCACGAGCACCGCTTTGACCAGCTCGCCAACGCCAGCATTCGGAACTCCGATCACCGCCACGTCATCAATGCCCGGAAAACCGCGCAGAACAGGCTCAACATCACACGGATAGACGTTGAATCCCGACGTGATGATCAGATCTTTCTTGCGGTCAACCAACTTAAAAAATCCGTCCTTGTCGCGAGTTCCCAGATCGCCGGTATAGAGCCAACCGTTGCGAAGAACCTGAGTGGTCGCCGCCGTGTTGTTCCAATATCCGAGCATGACTTGAGGCCCCCGAACGATGAGCTCTCCGACCTCACCGGGGGGCAGTGTGCGTTCGCCCGTTTCAGCATCCACGATCCGCAGGTCCGTTCCGGGCAGCGGCAGTCCGATCGTGCCATTGCGAGCCGTCCCATCCAGCGGCCCGGCCGTCACACACGGACTGCATTCCGACAGCCCATAACCTTCGACCACTTGGGCGTTCGTGTGGCGACGGAACTCATCGGCCAATCGCAGATCCAGCGGCGCGCCGCCGACTTGCACGTATTTCATCACTTTGCTGCGGAGCGGCTGGTTCCGGAAAATATCATTGAGTGACGCCAGCATCGCCGGAACCGCGTTGAAGATCGTCGGCTGATGTTCTTCGATGAGGCTCACAACCACGCGAGGAATAAACCGGTGCAGCATCACCTGTGTTGCGGCGAGAGCCGTGCCACACAGCAAATTGCTCGTCAGTCCGTAACAGTGGAAGAACGGCAACACGGACAGCATGGTGTGTTGAGCGACCTCGTTCTTCGCCCACGCGGCACACTGGCTCGCGTTCGCCACCAAATTTCGATGGCTCAAGGTGACCGCCTTCGGCGCACCGGTCGTCCCCCCTGTCGGCAAGATGTATGCCGGATCGAAGAGGGACGCCGGTACGGCCGGTTGGAGTAGCGGTCGGCTCACAGCCAGTTCGTCGTTGAAGTCGTGTTGATTCGGTCCATCCACCGGCGGCCAGAAGCCGAGCCGTCGCATCCGAGCGAAGGCGTAACCCAGCCGCATCCAACCGGGCAACCGGTCTTGCAAGCTGGTAAAAAATATGTGGTTCGGCCGGTAACTCCCTTTGAGTATCAGCGGAGCGAGTAGATCCAGCGAGATCACCATTCGACATTCGGTTGCCGCCAGAATCGTCGATATTTCCGCAGGAACACTGAGCGGACTCAGCGCCACCGCGATTCCGCCTGCCATCCAGATTCCATTGAGTGCCGTCATGTATTCCGGCATGTTAGGCAGCAAAAGTCCGACACGATCACCGGGCTGAACACCATGTCGCACCAACATCGCAGCGACTCGCCGAGCCTGCACGAAGACTTCGGAATACGTCAAATGCTGCTTGTAGTAATGACAGGCGACACGGTTCGGGAAACTCGCCGCGGTCTTGGCCAAGAAGCCCCAAGCCGGGAAGTCCGGAATGTCCAACGCCGTAGGAACACCGTCCGGATAGTGAGCCTTCCACGGAGCGGATTCGCATTCGTTGGAATCAAATGATCGTGAACTGAACATTGCCATGCGACACCTCCCGGAGCCATCAAAAGGCCTGGATCGGAAAGAATGCACGCACGAACGGCCGGAGGAGGATCGACGACGAACACTTCGGCAGTGGGTGTGGCGATCAACATCAACAGAGAATGTGAAAACCGGTTGCAGCGAGATTTATCAGAAATGCGTTGTCAGATCGTGTCGTGAGGAAAATACGACTTGAAGAGATGAATTTGCATCGCCGCAATAACTCTAACGGCAGGATTGATCGTGACAATGAGTTAAAGATTAAGCATTGCCAGAAATCCACCTTGGATGTTGGTCTTTGAGCAAAGTGCCGAGAAGTCGGACACAGGCACGAAACGCATCGAGTGCTGGGTCAGAGATTGAAACAGGTGCGGCCGAACTCGTGAGGGGCTGTCGAAAAAGTGTGGCACGACGCTCCGCGTCGTGAGTCCCAAGGCAAAACGCCCGTCGAATGACGGGGGTTCTCGACGCGGAGCGTCGAGCCACAATGATTTTCGACAACCTCGTGAGAGTTCGGTGTTTTCTGAAGTCCGACGGCTTCAGCTCCCTTAAACGTCGAAGTCTTTTACTGCGGCCTTACGACTTGCGGTTTCGTGGTCGGCGTGGTGAACTTTGACCAACTTCTTACTTCAGAGATTGATCCCTCCATCACAAGGATTGCGGCGATGCTGCGGCGTCTTTCGCGACAATACGTTTTGACTGGCTCATTGGCTTTGCTCTGCCTGACCGGCATCGGGAAAGCAGAGGAGCAGTTCGATGACTTCTTGCAGGGGCTGCGCGATCGGCAGCACGGTGAGTTGGCCATTCATTACCTCAACATGATCAAGGACCGCCCGGATCTGCCGGAGGACTTGAAGATCGCCTTCGATTTGGAGATGGCTCGCAGCCTGCAAATCGCGGCGATTCGGACACCGAACACCGACTTACAAGCCAAGTATGTGCTCGATGCACAGGCCGCACTCGATAAGTTTTTGAAGGAGCAGGCTGATCATCCCGAAGCCGCCTCGGCACAGATGACGTCGGGAGAAATCTCGCTGTTTCGCGCTCAGAACGTTCTCAAAGTCGCGATGCGTGACAAGACCAAGCGTGATGCCCTGCTGCCGGAGGCTCGCAAACTGCTCGAAGAAGCAAAGCCGAAGTACGAGAAAGCGGTCGCGATGTTCAAGGTTCGCGTGGATGAAGTGCGGGCGGAGCAAGGTGGCAAAAAGAAAGTTCTGAACAAGCGGGCCGCGCGCGCCGCAGCCGAAGCTGTCAGCATGTGGTACGACGCGCGATTCAAGGTCGCGACCGTGGACTACAACATGGGCCTGAGCTTTCCGGAGCCGAAAGACCCCAAACGTAAAGATTTTCTGCTCAAAGCGGCCAAGGGGTTTGACGGCATTTATCAGGAAAACCGTTCGGGAAGATCCGGCGTTTACTCACATATGTGGGAAGGCCGATCTCGCGAAGAAATGGAAGACCTCGTCACGGCGATGGATATCTATGACGAAGTCATGTCGGCCAGTCCGGACAAGAGCGTCAATCTCAGGACTGAAGCACAGTGGATCGCGATGTTTAACGAGGTCAATCGGTATCGCTTGATGCTGCTGGGCCGCATGAAGCAGTACGACAAGCTGATTGATGACGCGAAGCTGTGGATTGTCCAAAACGAGGCGAAGAAGAAGACGTCCGGCTATCAGGGCATCAAGCTGGAATTGGCCAAAGGACTGCTCGAAGTTGCCAAGACAGGGAAGGGTGCTGCGGCAGTGGATGATGCCAAGGAAGCCAAAAAGTATCTCGGTGAGATCGCTGCCATCCCCAGTGAATTCCAGAAAGAGGCGATTCTGCTGCTCCGTTTTCAAGGAGGCGGCAACGCGGAATTGAATACGTTTGAAGACGCGATCGCAGTCGGCGACGCCGCGACGAAAGCTGCGGGCGAGGCCGCGACTCCCGCAGAATCGAAAACCAATTGGGTGGAAGCGGAGAAGGCTTACACGAAGGCCATCGAGTTGAGCGCCGATGTCAAAGACAAAGACCGAGTGCTCGGAACGCGGTTCATGCTGGCCTACGCGCAGCTTTACGTCGGCAAAGCGCCGGAGGCTTACACGACCGCATTGACTCTCGCCAAAGAGAATCCGGCCTACGCGAAAGCACCTGCTGCCGCCGCGCTCGCTGTTAGCACGGCGATGTCGCTGTACGGTCAAACGAAGGACAACGCGGCCCTCGAAAAGATCAACGAAGCGTCTGAGTTCCTGCTTCAGAAATTCCCACAGCACGCCGAAGCGGACGATGCCCGCATCGCGCGTGGCAAGCTCAAGCTCCTGCAAGGGGGAGCGGACGAAGCCATCAAAGTTTTCATGACCGTCAACGCGGTCTCGGAACGTTATCCGACGGCGCTGCAACTCTCCGGACAGACCAACTGGATGCAGTACATCGACGGCAAAAAGAAAGCGGACGCCAGCAAGGCGGACGCGACGCAAGCACATCGTGCAAAGGCGATCGAGCTGCTGACGCAAAGCCTCACCGCCGCCGTGAAGAGCAAGACCGCTGGCTCGCCGCAAATGCAGCAGACGATTCAAGAGACGCAGTTGCTGTTGGCTGAAATCCGTTTGGAAGAAGAGAAACCCGCCGAGGCTTTACCGCTGTTGCAACCGCTGGTGGATAATCTCAAGACCAAGCCGCCTGGATCGCTTGATCGGAATTCGCTTCGAGTCTTAATCGCCGCGTTGCAGACTTACTCGGCCCTGAACGATTCGCCCAAGGCGGTCGAGGTCGGACAATTATTGCTGGCGAATGGCGAGGATCATCCGCAGGTCAACGGCGTGCTGATGCAGTACGCACGCATCATTCGCACCGATTGGAAGCGAACGGTAGGCGAACTCTTTGCCGCGAACGAAAGCAAAGATGAAGGGCGAATCAACAACGCAAAAATCGCTGAAACAGCCGGTCGCGAAGCAATGATCAAGCTGGTAGATGAGATGAGTAAGCGGAAGAACTTTGACCTCGCTGGCATGGTCTTCCTTGCGGAAAGCGATTCTGAACTCGGTCGCAGCGATAAGTCTCGGGAGCAGTTCCAAGCGATCCTTGATCGAGCGGCTGCTGATCCGGCATTCGCCAAGCAAGCGGCGAAGGCAATGATTCGTATTCGATCGCAATTCATCGGATTGTTGCGTGCTGATGGCAAATACGAAGAGGCGCTCAAGCAGGCTGAAGCGCTTCTGAAAGAGCAGCCGAATGCGCTCGAACCGATGATGGAAAAGGGAAACATCCTGCAAGCACTCGCAGAGAAAAATCCCAAGCGGTACGACGAAGCGGCGATGTGGTGGACGGGGATTCGCAAAAAGCTCGACAGTGCGCCGAAGACGGCGAAGGCTGCTAAAAAGCCGAAGGAATATTACGAGATCGTCTACAACACGGCAGTCTGTTTGAAAGAGCAGAAAGACCCGGAGAAGAGCAAGCAAGCGGCTCAGATTTTGAACGGAACGTTGGCGCTCAGTCCGAACCTGGATGATCCAGAGCGAGTCGAAAAATACAAAGTGTTGATCAAACAACTTGGAGCAACGGCGAAGGCGGCACCGGCTCCGAAAGTGAAGGCCGCAACGTTGACAAAGTAATGCGATGTGGTCCGCTTCTACGTAGCCGTCACGCTCCGAGCCAGTGAATTTTCCGTGGGATAGGCCTACAGC
>JANNDA010000419.1:0-1970 GCA_031387195.1 Planctomyces sp.
AAACGCTGCTGGGCGAAGTCCGTGAAGCGGGAGTCGATCTCTACAACGAGTTCAACTTCACCAGCCACGACGGTGCCAGCTACTTCGGAACCTACGGCCTGCTGCGTGACATGACGACTCCGCTGTCCGAGGCTCATCAACTCCGCTCGCTGCTGGACTTCGCCGCGTCGCAGAACGACGACGATCCGCCGCCGCCAGTGAATCACGCTCCGGTCTTCGCCGCCATCGCACCGATCTCGATCAACGAAGCGGGTGCGCTGAATGTCGTCGTCACTGCCACCGACAGCGATCTGCCGACGCAAACGCTGACTTACTCACTCGGCGCGAACGCTCCGAGCAGCCTGTCGATCAACTCGACGACCGGCGCGGTGACGTGGCTCGCACCCGACTCATCGGGCGCGGACTTGTACCTCGTCACCGTCATCGCGACGGACAACGGCACGCCCGACCAAACAGTCGTTGGACAAAGCGGACTCGCGGTCGCTCACACGTTTGCGACTGCCGGTCAACACACTGTTCGAGTCACCGCGACGGACCGCGACGGAGCAACCAGCGCCGCCGACTCGCTGATCGTCAACGCCATCGCGCATGCGTTCGCCGAGCTGCGATCCGATCCCGCTCATCCGGGACTTCAGATGTTGTACGTCGCAGGAACTCCGCAAGCGGACCAGCTCACCGTCAGCCGCCTCGGTAACTTCAGCACGACGAACCGAATCCTCATCGAAGCCGGCAACGACAACGATACGCTGCTGGGCGAAGTCGGGAATGACACGGTCGATGGACAGGGAGGAGTGGACCGCATCACCACCAGCGGCAACGGCTCAACTCGCACAGCACTGGATCGCTCCGTCGGCCCCGCCTCCGAAATCGACGATCTCTTCGCCTACGATTTCGACGCGATCCTGATCGGCATGCTGCTGCCCGCCGTGCAGAAGGTGAGGTAAATCGAACGACAACATTCAAGGAACCCGAAGCGAGAGCGAGCATCCAAGGGCACTAACTTTCGTGAGCCGCAAGGCGGCAGCCGCGGGTTTTGAACGAATCCAGAACCCGCGGCTAGCTCACGAACTGGTGAAGTCCGTGCCGTTAGGCTGCAAAGCTGGGCCACCCGCGCACCCTGTCCCCTTTTATTCCTTCAATGACCCGACGATGGCTGAGGCATACCGAGTCGCCGCGCTCAACGTCTACAACCGGTTGTTATGATGCACCGGGAGCGTTCGAAGATCACCATCAATGGGCAATGTTCGCCCAACGACGGCAGTTGCGAGTAGTCCGTCATGACGAAACTCACGTCAATCCGCGAATGGGCTCACCGTGGTAGATGTGATGCGGGCGATCGAGATCGTCGTGCCACGCCGCAGTGTCTGGGATGCCCAGTGAGGAGTAGATCGTCGCGGCCATGTTTTCGGGTTTCTGCGGATCATTCAGAGGATAGCCGCCGATCTTGTCGGACGAGCCGATGACTCGGCCACCCTTCACGCCACCCCCAGCAAAGAAGACCGTTTGCACCGCGCCCCAATGGTCTCGGCCTGGGAGCTTGTAGTGCTGTGGCAGGTGAGTGACTTTCGGTGTGCGACCGAATTCACCAGCCATCACGATCAAGGTCGATTCGAGCAGCCCACTGTCAACGAGATCGTCGAGCAACGCCGACAACGCTCGGTCGGTCGGCGGAAACAGGTTGTCCTTCAAATGGGGAAACGCTTCGCCGTGAGTGTCCCACGTTTCGTTGTTGCCGAGATTCACCTGAACCATGTTCACGCCGGATTGAACCAGCCGCTTCGCCATCAGCAGCGACCAGCCGAAGGAATTGCGGCCATAACGATCTTGATCGGCAGGCTCGGCCTTCGTGACATCGAACGCTTGCCGCACTTTGGAATCGGTCAACAGCGACAACACGCTCTGTCGGTAGCGATCGAAGGCTTCCGTCGAGGCGACTTGGTCCAACGCCGTTCGCTGCTGGTCGATCAGCT
>JANNDA010000422.1:0-1794 GCA_031387195.1 Planctomyces sp.
CCCTGCTTCGACGAGCGTGACATTCTTGCCAGTCACGTCCAACGTCCCGAATGAGTTACCTGCGGTCGATAACGTGATGTTGGAATTCCCGCTATTCGCGTCAATGTCCGTCGTGCCCGACACGATGATTTTGCCCGACTGGAGGACGTCGCCATTGGTGGTGAGGTCCAACGCTCCGGCCACTTCGCTCGTGACTAGGGTCAGTCTGCCGTTCCCCGCGATCGTCGAACCGACAGTTGTGATCGCCGATGAATTGCCGACGTTTAACTGCAACTTATCAACGTCAGTCAGGGTCAAGGTAAGACCGGTCGTTGTTGTGACTCCGGTGACGGCGAGTGAGTCCGCAGTCCCACCCTTACCGTCGAAGGTAATCACTTCAATGTTGGATGCCGTAGCATCAAAAATACGTGTTGAGAATTTCCCATTCACCAAAACGTCGGTGAAAGTGGACCCCGCTTTGACTGACACGACTTCGTTGGTGTTGCCAGCAGTGCTGATCAGTGCCAGGGTGTGCGAAGTGGGGTTATAGCTTACGCTGACCGGATTACCTGCGAGCAAAACTCGTGTTTCAAGCGACTCGGCTGGAGCTGCGTTCTTCAAACTCGGTCGCAATGTCCTTCGAGCTTGGCGAGTCATCAATCGGCGTGAGCCAGCAAAGCGAGAGACGAACGATTCCCAAACAGACCGGCCCAGGCGTGACTTCAACATGTTCTGATTTTCCTCTGTGTGACTACGAGTTGGAGAAGGTGTCGGACGCTTCTCGATGAGCCTGCGATTTCCAATCATTGACCCAGACTGCAAACACCTTGCCATGTCTGGAAAAACTGATCAGGCGTGGTCGATTGAACGCTTTCGCGGCGGCGGGGCGGCGAAAATAATTGGGCACATAGGCGGAAACAAGCAGAATTCAACGAATGTGTTGACTTTTTCATATTGTGAAACTTACTGACCACGCGAATTTCGGGAGCTTCTGACTTTAGCCGCCAATTCCGGCTTGCGTTTGGCCTGACCTGGAATTCTCGCCGAACTTTTTGCCGAGTTTGCGCGACCGCGCCAATTGCTCCAGTCGAGAGGCCCGTTCCTCCAAGAACGAGGCACCGCTCTGCGATTGGAAAAACGGTGAGCGGGCGGCTCGCTTGCCCATGAAATCACCGGCGAGACGGGATTATTCATGGTCCGAATGTAACCCGAAGCGTCAGCGAGGGCGTCGTCACGATTCGCCCTCGCTGACGCTTCGGGTTACATCGCGGCACGCCGCGTCCTCCTTGAGTAGTCCATGAAATCACAGGCGAGACGCCTGTGCGACGGCTCCCGAACCACTCCAACGGTTACGACCGGATCAATCGCTTCGCCATTCACGGTGCGTCACCGCAAGACCAACTGGCTCGCCGCCTGACGTGGCGTTTGTGAATCACTCCGATGAGCCGTTGAGGCAATCAGTCAACTCTTCGCGGCAACCCAGGCCAGGCCGGCATCGCGGTCGAGCAACTCGCCGTTGAGCTGCGCATCACGGACTTCCTCAAGCAGACGTTTGAATTGCGGGCCGGGCTTGAGGCCCAGGGCAATCAAGTCGTCTCCCGTCACCAGCGGTGGTGGGTCGAGGATTTCTCGCGGTGTCGTTTGCAAGAATCGTTCGCAGAACAGCACGGGATGCAACTCGGCTGTCTCGGCCAGTAACGCGACTCGTGTCAGCGCCACCAGGTCGTCGCGATGCGGATGAGCCAGCAAGCGTTTGAGCTGCGCCAGACTGAGTTTGTCTGCCTCGCGCAAAGCCTCTTGCTGCTTCACCAGCCA
>JANNDA010000487.1:0-1783 GCA_031387195.1 Planctomyces sp.
TCGTGAAGCGTTCGCCCTCGCTGACGCTTCGGGTTAGTATGTCGTTCGGCCACCTGTTCTGGTCCGCCGAAAGGTCAGCGAATGTACCGGATGCGTCCCCAGTCGGGAACGCGGATATGCCACTCGGCCGGACCGAGCTTGATTCGGCCCGGCCGCGACGGCAAATGCACCATGAATGGTTTCCCCAGGAGCATGTGATCTTGCACGACCGCATCCGGCCAACTGCGGCTGTCGAGCGAGACCGGGCTGTTGTCTCCCAGAAAAAAGTATTCGTCGTCTCCCAATTGATACGGTTCTTTGATCCCGTTCCGCGCGTCACCGCGCGTGTAATAAACGTCTCGATACAACGTCAGATCGCGTACCGAGAGGTGCAGATCACGTGCTCCGAACCGAACCGGCACCGGCCCGGCCTCTGAGTTTCCTGCGGCGAGGCCGTCATTCGTTCGGAGCGAGAGATTCTGAGAAAAAATTGTCTTCCCATCGATCGCGACCAGCAGTTGCCGATCAAAGAGCGACATCTCCAGCAACATCGGCCGTCGCCACAGTTGCCCCGCAAACTTCGCGACTTGCAGCGGCTCATCATTCCCAGAGACATACAATTGCAGTTCACGCTCACCAGCACTGAGCCGAAACTCAAACGCTTGCCAGCCATCGTGCATCGCGAGCACGAACTCACCGCGTCCGCTGTGCAACTCGATCTGCATGGACGTCATCAGATCGTGGTTCCAATACCTCGCCGAGCGCTCGGATAACCCGTTGTAGGCATAATCGTCGGCGGGCCATTGTTGGCCACGTATTGTTGGCGTTTTCGTGCCATCTCGTAGTGGCGCGTCGCCCCGGTAATTCACCCACGCGAGCGGAGTCTGAATCGCCGAGGAATCTTCTTCGTCACCCGAAGCGTGAGCGAAGGTGATTGCTCCAGAATGCTCTGAATTCGATGTCGCAGGAAGCGTTCGCCCTCGCTCACGCTTCGGGTTATTAAGGTCAAATCCATTCGATTGCGTTTCCCACGGCTCGTCAGTCTGCCAGCGCAAATCGTCCCAGCCGTCTGGCCGATGCTGTTGCGAGCAGATCGCCATGCGTGTGCTCCGTTGCTCGGCAAGATTCTTCCGAACCAACTCACCGTTGATCCACACATCCCCCGCAACCACTTGAATGGCTTCGCCCGGCAGGCCGATGACACGCTTCACATAGGCTTGAACGGGACGACTCGGATTCTGAAAGACGACGACCTCCCAGCGTTTCGGCTGACGAAACAGGTAGGCCAACTTTTGCACGAGCAGTTGATCCCCCTCGTTGCGCGGCACGTGTTCGAGATCAATTTGTGCTTGCCCACAATTCGGACAAGGGACCGGCCCCTTCGTGTCGTGCCCCTCGTCCACCGGCACACCGACTGCGAATGGAAACCGGCAATCAGGGCAAACTACTTGCTTGTGATAGCCCAACAAATACGGTGCCATTGAGCCGGTCGAAATGATGTAGCCTTCGACGGCAAACGACCGTACCAGCAACACCGCCATCGCCAGAGAGATGAACGATTCAACGACGTATCGCAACCCGCCTTCCTGGCGTGGCAACAGAACAGAGGTTTGTCTTTCAGGCGCAGTCATCGCGATGCTGAGACTCTTCAGGGCAACGAAAAATAGACGCGGAGTTGTACCGCCTGACGACAAAGCGCCAAAGCCGAATGTCATTCATTCACTCCTTCGGGGCGCACAATGCACTTTGCGCGCAAGCCGGGGTCAGGCACCGCAAAACTCAAAAATGGCGGGACAGAGCGTTG
>JANNDA010000529.1:0-2340 GCA_031387195.1 Planctomyces sp.
GATCGTTGACCGCCCCGACCGAGATGATGAAGGTCTGTGACGCGCTGGTATCGACACCGCCGTTGTCCGTCCCACCGTTATCAGTCGCGGTGACGCTAAACGTGGCCGTGCCGCTGGAATTGGCCGCCGCCTGATAGGTCAACGTTTTTGTAATCGGATCGATGCTTGGAGCGGTGGAGAACGTCAGCCCGCCAGTGCTGGCGACCTGCGTGAGTGTGTAATTTGTGATCGCTTGGCCGACTTCATTCGCCGGACCAAGAATGACGGTTGCCACGAAATCGGGAACCAACTGCAATCCCGCGTCCTCACTGATTGCTGGCGGATTGCCATCAAGCGTAATACTCGGTGCGTCGTTGACTGCGGTGATGTTGATGTTGAAGGTCTGCGGCGCGCTGGTGTCCATGCCGCCGCCGTCATCCATCGCCGTGACGGTGATGATGGCCGAACCGCTCGCATCGGCTGTGGGAGTGAAGGTCAAGGTGCCGTCGGCGGCGATCGTTGGCTGCACACTGAAAAGCGCGATGTTGTCGTTCGTGACGGTGAAGGTGACGGACTGCGTGGCCTCATTGGGTCCGGCGCTGATGTTGGTCGCCCAGTTGGCCACCGTCTGATTGCCGGAATCTTCCAGCACCGTCACGTCTGCCCCTTTGGAGAAGCTCGGAGCGTCGTTGATGGGATTGATCGTGATCGTGAAGGTCTGCGGGTCACTGGTATCGACACCGCCGCTGGCATTGCCTCCATTGTCTTTGATTCTGACCGAGACCGTGGCCAAACCATTGGCATTGGGAGCGGCGGTGTAAGTCAACGTCCCGGTCGGTGAGATCGCCGGAAGCACGCTGAAGAGCGCATCATTGTTTGTGGTGACGAGGTAGGTCACCGTTTGATCCACCTCTTCCGGCGGGCCCGTGAGGAAGTCGATCACCCAATTCGGAATGGTCTGCGCGGAGTCATCTTCATCAATGAGTTGATTCAGACCTTTGGTGAACTGCGGCGTGTAATTGGAAAGCACTTCGATCGTAAACGTGTTCGTGGCAACATTGCCGAGCGGATCAGTCGCCGTCAGCGTGATATCAATCGAGACGATGTCGTCGTCGAGCGGCGTCCCGCTGAAGGTTCCCGTGGGAGTGTCCGAGGCTGCTCCCGGCGTAAATGTGAGCCATGCAGGCAGCGCATTGCCGTTAGACAACGTCGCCGATAGCAACACTTCGTCACCATCGCCTACCAGAAACACTCCTGCCGCCGAGAGTGAAAACGGCGTGTGAACTCCTACTGTCTGATTGGGAATCGGATTGTCCAACGTCAGGGCAGCGTCGGTCGAATTCGTCACCGCGATTACCAGCAATTGCGAGTCGCTGGTGTCCACGCCGCCGCTGGCTGTGCCGCCGTTGTCCTTCAGCCGAATGGTGACATTCGCCGTGCCGGTTGCTCCCGCTTTCAGCGTGTAGGTCAGCGTTCCAGTCAGCGGATGTGGCAGAGATTCGTCGATCGAGATTTGCGGCAGCACATCGAACATCGCGTCGTTGTCGGTCGTGATCAGGAATGTCAGCGTCTGAGCGTATTCCTCCGGCGGACCTTCATAGATGCCGGTTCCCCAGGGGACACTGACGAACTGCGGATTACCAGAGAACGCCGGAGTCTGATCAGCCCCCTTGATGAACTGCGGCGTGTGGTTCAGCGGCACGGCAATCGTAAAGTCGAAGAAGCTCATCTCAGCGGCCGAGTCGAGGGCCGTGATCCTGACATTGAGCGGGCCAACATCGGCATCGACTGGGGTGCCAGTGAAGGTGCCCGTTCCTAAACCAGTCGGCCCAGGGGTAAAGGTCAGCCACGCCGGCAGAAACCCACCGCCGGTTAATGCCGCCGAAAGATTGATCGGATTGCTGTCCGCGTCTGAAGAGGTCACCGGCAAATTGAACGGTGTGTGAACGCCAACCAATTGTTGCACGCCCGCGATCTCGACGACCTGATCGGTAACCGGCGCAATGACCGGAGCCGTCAGCAGCGTGCGGGCTTCCAGAAGCTCCAAAACCATCTGCCAAGGGCGTCGTGAGAAACGTCGCCGATTTTTCCGCATTGAGAACTTCATGAGCCAAACTCCTGGGGCACGGTGTGGCGAGCGCGGCTCGCTGATCAAAGTCGGACGCTGTGGTGAATCACACTGCGGTGAATCAACCAGCGGCGAATTCCGCTGGCGCGCACCGGCCCTCCGATCACGAGGCCGCTTGCCAAGGATCGTCAACTGGCGAGGGCCAACACGATCATCCGCGCGACTCGGAACAGGGCTATGCGGACGAAACCCACGCGCCGCTGAATTGATTCCTATCTCTGGCACGCCCCGCA
>JANNDA010000542.1:0-6149 GCA_031387195.1 Planctomyces sp.
ATTTCCGGTAAGAACCGGGGGGCTGACGCCGCCCCGCTCGCCTGGAAACGAATATCGCCACAGACCTCTTCAAACACATTCGCATAACCGTCGGCCATGCGTTGGAACGAAAACAAATCTTCCGCGCGAGCCGCTCCGTTACGTCCCATTCGCGAGACGAGCGCTCGATCGGTGGCCAATCGCAGGAGATGTTCGGCGAGCTGTGCATCGTCTCCCGCTGGAGCGAGCAGCCCGGTGATTTCTGGGACAACGACTTCCGACACGCCACCGACGTCTGTTGAAACGACCGGCAATCGAGCGGCCATCGCCTCGATGAGTGTCAGCGGAATCCCTTCGCTGATGCTCGACAGCAAGCAAACATCCGCTGCCGCCAACAGTCGCGGCACATCGCGCCGAGTCCCCAGCAGTTGCGTGATGTCACCGATGCCGTTGTCTCGCACGGCCGCTTCGAGCGCGTCACGCTGCTCGCCGTCGCCGATCACCAGCCAGCGAACAGTAGGCGACTTATTGACGAGCGGACTTTCATTGTCGTCTTTCGCTCCGCGAAAGAACGCTCTTTCGCGGAGCGAAAGGCGACACTGATCACGAAGCCGCCCAATCGCTCGCGCGGCGGTCACATGATCTTTCAATTCATTCAGCCGAGCGACTTGAACGATCACGAAGTCCGTGTCCGAAAGTCCCAACTCTCGCCGCACAGCCGCTCGTGTCTTCGGGTCGTTCGCAGCCGTCCGGTACGAATCCAGACGGACGCCGTTGAACAACACTTCGACCAGCGACGCGGGAATCCCCTCGTTCTTGATGAGCGCGGTTCGCACCGCCTCGCCGACCGCGATGATTCGATCGCACGATCGCAGGAACAACCGGTTGCAAATGATTCGCTTCAACTTGGGATGATCGGGATATTGTCGGCCATGCTCCGTGAACACGATCGGTGGCCGCTTCCCAATTCCGCCCGCCAGCAGCGAGTAAAAGAACGGCGTGTATTGATGAGCGTGAACTGCATCCACCTGTTGCGCTCGCCAGAAGGCGGCCAACCGACGTCCGCAAGATAAGTCGATCCCCGCTCGCCGATTCATGACCTCAACGATGTGTCCTTCGTCTCGCAGTTGCTCCGCCAGCGGCCCGTCGCTGTCGAGACAGGCGAAGACGAATCGAAAACGATCGCGTAACGATCGCGACAATTCCGTGACGAGCAGTTCCGCACCGCCGATGTGTAGGCTGTGAACGACTTGGCAGATCGTGGGGAGCGTGGTGTCCGACGTCAGTCGCATCAGGGTTGTCCTTCACCGGAGAACGATTGGGCGAACGGAGACTCAAAAGATGCCACCCCAGGCGAACCGGAGGGCGTAAGCTCAGTGGCCGTTACTTTGTCGCCTTTCGCTCCGCGAAAGGACGTTCTTTCGCGGAGCGAAAGACGACAATCGTCGTGTTTGTCCCCTTTCGCGCTCAGATACCGCTCGGCCCAAGCCGACAGCGACAGCAGCATCCACAGGACGGTTCCGTGACGACCGGTGCCGCGTTGATGAGCGTCGAACACTCGGCGAGCTTCACGCGGGTTGATCAGGTTCGAGACCGCCGCATTCGGTGAGAGCACGAGATCAGAAAACATCCCTCGCAGCGGACCTCGAAACCAAGCGTCGAGCGGCACTTCAAAACCTTGCTTCGGGCGATTGCGGATCGAGTCCGGCAACACGTCGCGGCTGAGTTCGCGTAGCAGCCATTTGGTCTCGCCGTCGCGAATCTTCCAACGTGACGGCAGCCGGGCACACAGTTCGAGAAACTCATGATCGAGCAGCGGAGGCCGAACTTCTAAACCGTTCGCCATGCTCGCGCGATCGACCTTCACGAGGTAATCATCCGGCAGCAACGTCCCCATGTCGGCGGCGATCATCCCTGCCAGCACGTCTAGCGTTCCTGCCTGACCCGCACGCGCGAACGACTCCCGAGCAATTCGCTGCGAGTCATGCCCACACAGTTCGTGCAGCACGTCCGCAGACAACAACTGCGAGCGTCCCGGTTGTCGGCAGAGTGTGAGTGTGTTTGCGTAAGCAGCATCCGCGTCGAGCGACAAGTTCGTCAGCGCCGATTTCAATCGCAGCGGCCGAGGCAACCAATCGGTGCGCGGCCAAAGTCGCGCGATCCCTGCCAACAGCGAGTGGCGTAACCAACTCGGCACCAAATTTCGCAGCGAGGCTTCCTTCAGGTCGTGCTTGTACCGCGAGTACCCGCCGAGCGCCTCGTCGCCACCGTCTCCAGAGAGCACGACTTTCAGGTGTCGTGCGGCCAGTTGCGAGACAAGGAACGTCGGGATCGCGGACGAGTCGGCGAACGGCTCGTCGTAGTACTCAGTCAGTTGGGTCAGCAACGAGGCCGCATCGGGTGTGACGAGTTCTTCGTGATGCTGCGTGCCGAAGTGCTCGGCCACGGCGCGAGCGTGTGGCAATTCGTTGAAGGCCGCTTCGCGGAAGCCCATCGAGAAAGTTTGCATCGGCTGATCGCCGCGAGTGGCATCCGCCACGATCATGCTCGAATCCAGCCCACCGCTGAGGAACGCTCCGACGGGAACGTCCGCGACGAGATGTGCTTGCACGGTCTCACGCAGCTTTGATGAGACAGCCTCACGCCAATCAGACAGCGACAAACTTTCGTCAGGGGTGAATTTCAGTTGCCAGTAGCGCTTCGTGGAGAACGACCAGCGGTCAGCATCAATGCTCATGACGTGACCGGGCAGCAGCTTCTCAACACCGCGAAAGATCGTGCTCGCGCCAGGGATCATGCCATAAGAAAAATAGTCATCGATCGCCGGAGCAGAGACGTCTCGCGGCACTGCCGGATGAGCAAGTAACGCTTTCAATTCGGACCCGAAGACCAACCACTCGTGATTGCGGAAGACATACATTGGCTTGATGCCAACTCGATCGCGAGCCAGCAGCAGCCGATGCTTCCGGCTGTCCCAAATCGCGAACGCGAACATGCCGCGCAGTCGCGTCACCATCTCACCGCCGAACTCTTCGTAAAGATGCACGAGCACTTCCGTGTCGCTGTGCGTGCGGAAAACGTGACCACGTTTCAGTAGGTCGTCGCGGAGTTCGCGGTAGTTGTAGATCTCGCCATTGAAGACAACTTGAACGCTGTCGTCCTCATTGCCCAGCGGCTGCCGCCCCCCTTCGAGGTCGATGATCGACAACCGGCGATGAGCCAGCCCGACGCCATCGCCAAACCACGCTCCGCTGCCGTCTGGTCCGCGATGCGCAATCGCATCCGACATCCGCCGCAAAAGCTGCGGATGGGACGGTTGCTGTCGATCAGAGTGTAGATAGCCGGTAATGCCACACATAATCGGGGACCAGGAGTCAGGGGTCAGGGGTCAGAATCGAGAGCCGACTGCCGGTGGCTGAAAGCGGTCGTTCACAGTCCTTTGTTTCCACCAGCGGAGTGCGGTCAGACGATGTGTGATTTTCGTTTCTCATACGAATCACCTTCGCGGGCACGCCGACTGCGATCGCAAAATCAGGGATCGGCTTCGTGACAACCGAACCGGCTCCGATGACGCAGTGTCGGCCGACGTTGGCGGCGATCACGGCTCGTTCTCCGATCCAGGAATCGCGGCCGATGCGCACCGGGACGAACACTCCGGGTTGCTCGCGAATCGGCACGTCGATCCGTTCGATGCCGTGTTGCTGCGAGCCGTTCATCACCGAGACGTGCGAGGCCAACAAGACATCGTCTTCCAGAGACACGTCGCCAAGAGAGCAATTCGCGCCCACGTAAACTCGGTCGCCGATACGTGCGGTCGGATGAGAGATCGTCGTGCCGAACGTGAGGCAGCAGTCAGTTCCACAGCGAGGGAGAACCATTCGATAGAACGCTCGCCGCAAGAACACGCCAGTCAATCCGGGAGCCAGTGCAAACAACTGCGACCAGCCCGCGAAGCCGCGTTCTGGCCCGGCCAAACGAATGCCGATCCAACACGCTAACACGGCCGGCAGGACTGCCAGCGTGGCGAGGAGTTCGACGAATTGTTTGACGAGACGTTTCATGAATGGTGTCAATTCCATCAACTCGGCGAGCTGGAGGGCGTGAGCCCAATGTCGCCTTTCGCTCCGCGAAAGGGCGTTCTTTCGCCGAGCGAAAGACGACAATCATTCGGCTCATCGAAATCTGTGAGTCCAAACAAGTCCGCCGCTTGCTGGCGGAGTGCGGTCCAATCGAAGTGTTCCACGACCCATGCTCGCGCGGCCATGCCGCGTCGTTCGAGTTCCGCGCGATCCAGCAACAAACGAATCAGCCGCAGTGCGAGTTCATCCGGACTGTCGCAATTGACCACCTCGCCGGTCTCGCCGAGCGACATCGTTTCCGCCGTACCGCCAGAGTCTCCCGCGAGGACCGGGCGACCACAGGCTTGAGCCTCCAGCAATACCATCCCGAAACCTTCGATATCGGTCCCGATCTGTCGATTCGCGAGCACGAACAAGTCAACCTGTTGATACGCCTGACGGAGTTGCTCGTCGGCGAGCTTGCCGTGAAACAGAACGTGATTCTGTTGACCTTCGGATTCGACCAGTCGTTGCAGCGGTTCGAGTTCCTCGCCGCTGCCGACGATCGCGAAGAGCACGTCGGGAATCGCTTCACGCACTTGGCTGAGCGCGCGGATCATCATGTCGTGGCCTTTGCGTTTTTGCAGACGTCCGACCGTTAACAGCACGGGACGATCACCCCAGCCGAGGGCATTACGGACGGTCATGTCTCGCGCGGCAGGGACAAAGTATTTCGTGTCGCAACCCGGATGCAGCAGCTTCACTCGCTCGGCCGGTAATCCCCACTGTTCACTGGCGATGCGAGCGCTGTTGCGGCTGTTGGCGATGATCGCGGTCGTCGAGTTCATCACCTGCCGAGTCATCCAGCGGAGTTGTCGGCTCGACATCACGCCGTCTACAGCGCCCATCGAAACCGCGTTCGCATCCTCGCCGTGGACATAGCATGAGAACGGAATCCCGTCGAACTTATTGAGCATCAACGCGATGAAGCCGCACGGCAAGCACCGTCCACAATGAATTCGCTCGATGCCCCGTTCATGGACGATCTTGCGAATGGCGCGAAACAATCGCCAATAGCTGGCTATTCCCTTCCAAGAAGCCAAGCCCCAATCCGACAACGTCATCGGCAGCCGCACGACATTGAGATCATGAGTTCGATCAAACGCCTCCGCTTCGACATCATGACCTGCCGCGATGACAAACTGGTCACGCGGCATGTGGCTGTAGATCTCCCAAAACCAACGGCCACTGCCGCCAGTCATCGGAGGAAAGATCTCGGACAGGAGTAGGGTTTTCATCGAACCGCTTTCTGGACCAAACGCAGGGACTCGCGCGATGCAATTCGCGAGACTTGTTGTCCCTTGAGTCTTCCTCAAGCGGCTATCAGCGGGCGTCCGTGAACCGGATTCTGTGGCAGAATTCGATCACCCTGAGCGTGTCGCACCGAGATGTTGCGTTTCGGCAACACGCTGCGGACGACTCGAATCGTTCAACGGAGATACGTTTCGAGCCACTCAGCCGTTCGTTCAAAGACGGGCTCTGGGATCGAATGCCCTTGTCGGTGATTCAGGAGTCCGAGCCGAGTCGGTTCACCGTACAACTTCCACACCGGCAAGGCCGCTTCGAGCAGCGGCCAGCTTCGGTCGCCATCCGCCGCACCCGATCCGGATTCACCACCAAGAATCAAGAACGGTCGCGGTGCCATGAGCGCCATCAATTGATGATGGTTCAGCGGAAAGTTTTCGTCACGAATGGCTGGTCCGAGATACCACGGAGCGTCCCAGTTCGTCGAACGGAATGCCGTTCCCCCTTCGCTGGCGACAGCCGCTTTGATCCGCTCATCAAACGCCGCGAGATACAACGCTTCCTTCGCGCCGAGCGAATGCCCGACCGCACCGATGCGGTTCGCATCCACATCCGGACAACTCACCAAGACGTCCACGCCGCGCATCGCGTCGTACAACATCTTGGCCATGCCCAGTGAATTCGGATGCCGCACACGATGTTTAGCGACCGCCTCATTGAGGTCTTTCACGTTCTGCCACAAAAAACAACGCGGACAGAACACAACAAACCCACGCTTAGCGAGCTTCCATCCAATCTGCATCGAAC
>JANNDA010000575.1:0-1783 GCA_031387195.1 Planctomyces sp.
GGCGGCCGAGGGCCGATCGAAAGCGACCGTCGAAGCATTCTTCAAAGCCCTCGGCCCAGACCGGACAACGGCTCTGGGGTTTGTGTCCGCCGATGGTGCAGAGTGGATCCGAACGGTCGTTGCCGCACACGCCCCCGACGCGATTGTATGCGTCGATACCTTTCATGTCGTCGGCTGGGCGACCGACGCTCTCGACGAGGTCCGCCGGGCCGAATGGAACCAGCTTCGACACGCCGGGCACGCCACCGCGGCCAAGGAGTTCAAAGGCCTACGGTGGGTGCTCCTTCGGAACTGGGAGAACCTGTCGCGGCGACAACGCAGCGTGATCCGTGAACTCGACGGAGTGAACCGGCGCATGTACCGGGCCTGGCAGCTCAAAGAAGAACTCCGCGAAATCTTCACGCTCCCGCTTCCGAAAGCCCGACGAGCGATCGATGACTGGCTCGCATACGCGTCACGCTCAAAACTGCAACCCTTCGTCAAACTCGCCCGAACGATCCGCCACTACCGGACCTCGATCGAAGCAACCATCGAATGGCGCCTCACCAACGGCATCGCCGAAGCAAACAACGCCCACATCGGCCGCCTCCGAAACGCAGCCCGCGGCTTCCACACCGCCAAAGCCTTCATCACCATGATCATGCTCGACCGTGCCGGCATCACCCCCACCCTCCCCTGGACACCATGACCCACGAAACGAGCAGAAGACCCCGATTTGCGGTGCTGCTCCGCGTCTACCCATTCGCACGGAAACTCGCCCGACCGCAACAGAATCTTCAGGCCACCGGCGCCAGCCGAACCTTGGCTGCCCCCTAGCGCTGACCGCAGCGGCGGAGTCAAGACGGAGCTCCCGCAGCGTAGCGAGGAAGAACGGTCTTGACGCCGACACGAGGATCAGCTCACAAGGCGGCCGCAACCGATCGTTGCTCCCCATTTCCGGAAATCGCCGACTCTCACCCAGGTTCGGAAGCCTACCTACTGCTCGCAATGCCGGATGTAGGGCCTGACAATCCGGCTACGGCCAACCCTATTATTCAGCTTAGTCGCGCAATGGACTTTGCCCTGATTCCAAGCCGAGAGCGAGCAGATCTTCAAGGAAGCTGCGGGCACTATCTTCATTGATTTGGAATCGCGGCGTTTCAATCAGGGCCCCCAGGGTTCGCCCCTCAAACTGAGAAACTCCTCGTGAATTCCGTCCAGCCCAATGCCTGACCACCATCGTCGCAGAAATCAAATCCTCTTGAAAGACCGATACGAGTACCGTTCGCAAAGGTTTACCGATCTCTACTCCAACGAAGTAGAAGAGAAAAACCGATCGATCATCCGTGAGGAACTCCAACATTTTGTCGATGTTGTAAGCCTTCGGGTTCGAGCTCAAAACCATGATTTTGGTTTTCACGTCCGTCTCAGTCACAAAAAGCGAAAACTCTCGCGAATAGTCACCAAGCGAATTGGACGTCTCTAACCTCGGATTCGAGCCGTTCTTGAGGCACGAAACGATCTCGTCGCGCATCTTTTCGTCCTCACCGGCTATCAGATATTCAATGATTCGACCACGAACGTTTACGTTTTCGATCAACGCCGCCAATAGGATTTCCGATGAGAAACGAGCTACGCGCTCGTCTAGCTCTTTCGCAAGAATGCCCGCTTCTGCCGACGCCGCGAAGCTATTCGCTCGCGCAGGAGCGGCCAGGATCGTGGTGCGGTCCGCTACAGTGGGCTCGAATCGTTTCCCTGTCGGCGAGAACCAGCTCGTCTTTTCTTTCCGCCTCGTTGATCGCTG
>JANNDA010000670.1:0-3712 GCA_031387195.1 Planctomyces sp.
GCTCAGGTGGAAACACCGGAACCTCGCGTAATGCTCTCGGTCTCGGCGTTGTTGATCGGCAGCACGCTCAACGTCTCCGCCAGCGGAGCGGACAACATCACGATCAGCGGCAACGCAACGACCGGACGGGTCGAGGTTCGGGATCAAAACGGTTTGGTCCCCGGTGCGCCGACGGTGAATGCGTCCGCGTTGACAAGCTTAGTCGTCACCGGCAGCGACAGCAGTAACGTGATCAACTTGAGTGGCGTGACGGCCGCGCAATTCACCGCGTTGACGAGCATCGTGGTCACTGCGGCAGACGGGAATGACGTGGTCACGGGCTCGGCCAATATCGCCAGCACGCTCAATGGCAGCGACGGCAGTGACACACTCACGGGCAGCTCTGTCGCTGACAGCCTCAGCGGTGGAGACGGCAACGATTCGCTCAACGGTGGCGACGGCAATGACAGCCTTGTTGCCGGCAACGGCACGGACACGGTCAACGGCGGAGTCGGACTCGACACCATCCGTGGTGGTGACGGAAACGATTCGCTCAACGGTGGAAGTGACATCGACAGCATCCTGGGTGGCAATGGCACCGACACGATTAATGGCGACGACGGTGACGACATCCTGAATGGCGAGTCGGGCAACGACATCATCTCCGGTGGAGTTGGTGCAGATTCGGTCTTCGGTGGTGCGGACGACGATTCGATCAGCGGGAATAGCGAGAACGACACGCTGGATGGCCAATCCGGCAACGACACGATCAACGGAGATGCGGGCAACGACAGCATCCTCGGCGGCGACGGGACCGATTCGCTGCTTGCGGGTGACGGCGATGACTTCATCAATGCCGAGGGGGGCAACGACACCGTCGAAGGGGGCAACGGCAGCGATTCGATGTTCGGCGGATCGGGCAACGACGTCATGTATGACGACTTCGCGTTGAGCGACAACAGCGGTACCGGAATCGACACGATGTTCGGCCAAGGTGGTAACGATTCGCTGTTCGCAACAGGCGGCGCGGATTACTTGGATGGTGGATCAGGAGGCGATCTGTTGCAGACATCCAACCCGATTCCGCCTCCGACAATCACGGTCGGCGATCTCGTGTTGGCGGCCGAAGGAAACTCAGGAACTCAAACCGTCACTTTCACGATCACTCTGTCAGCCGTGTCGGACGGCAGCGAGCAAGTCACTTATGCGACGGCAGACGGCACCGCGACGAACGGAGCTGCGGCGGACTACTTATCGACCGCGGGAACGATCGTGTTTGTCGCGGGACAACTGTCGCAGACCGTCACCGTCACGGTGAATGGCGATACGCGGATCGAAGGGGACGAGTACTTTTATCTCAACATTAGCAATCCCGTGAATGCCACGCTGGCGGTGTCCGGCGCGTCTTGCCTCATCACTGATGACGACCCCTTGCGTTTGTACGCGGTGGTTCAGTCGTCGAATCTGATTACACAAATTGATCCAGCGACAGGCGCGACTCTTGGTACTTTCCCGACGCCGGCCGCGAGCAGCGGCGGGCCGGATGGCTTGGCGTACGACGGCAACAGCGTCTACTTCCTCGCCGGAAGTAATAGAGTGTTCGAGCTCGATCCGAATACCGGCGCAACGCGGTCAGTCCATAACTTCGTGGGGGGATCAGGATTCTTCGACGCGATCGCCACACTCAACGGCAACGTCTACATCTTGGACGTGACGAATGATGACATCTTGGTTGTGGACCTCACGACAGATACCGTCACCGCGACGCTCAACATCAACGCCATCAACCCCGGAACCAACATCATCGGTGGCCTGGGTGCGGTGAGCGGCGGTGGTCAGCCAGACGCGCTCGTCGCCACCGATTTCCAGAATGGACTCGTGCATCAAATCAATCCGACAACCGGCGTCATCACGAGCACGTTTCCCGCAGTTCCTGTGGGCATAAATGCTACTTATCGTGGTGCGGCAGGGTTGAATGGTGAGATTTATCTTGGATCGACCTCAGGCTTTGTTGATGTCTTCACCCGCGCTGGAACACTCGTTCGATCAATGAACGTGGGCGGAACGCTGAATGCACTCGGTGGTGATGGCATCATTGTGAATTCGACGCCGGTCACTCCGCCCCCTCCGCCGCCAGCGCCTCCGGCTGCTGGTCCGCAAGATGACACGCTCATCGGCGGAGACGGGAATGACATCATCATCGCGATTGAAACCAACGACCTCATCAACGGCGGTGCGGGAAACGATTCGATTAGTGCTGGAGGTGGCAACGACACGGTCTTCGGCGGAGCGGGCGTAGACACGATCAACGGCGGTGACGGCGATGACACGATCGACGGTCAGGGAGGCAGCGACATCATTGATGGTGGAGCGGGTGACGATCAATTGAATTGGAGTGGAGCCGCCGGTGGCAAGGACACGTTGTCGAGCAGTTCTGGTGGCGACCGAGTCGTCATCAATGGCAACGGAGCCAGCAATGTCTTCACGGTCGGCAAGGATGCGAGCGGCCGGCTGACGGTGGACGAGAGCGGCATCACGCTCACGATTTCATCGAACATCACGAACGTCTCGCTCAACGGTGGCAACGGCGATGACACGATCACGGTCGGCAGTCTGACGGGAGTCACCGCGACTGTGCTCACCATCAATGGCGGGAACGGCGACGACACGCTCAGTGCGGCGGGAGTTTCCACCGGTGACGTGCGGATGCTGCTGACTGGCGGAGCGGGTATCGACTCGATCACCGGCAGCAACAGCAACGACACGCTCGATGGCGGCGATGGAAGCGACACGCTGTTGGGGGGACTCGGCAACGATTCGATCTTCGGTGGCGCGGGAGTTGACCGCATCAACGGCGAAGGGGGCGATGACTCGCTCGACGGCGGTGATGGGAACGATGGCCTGAACGGTGGCGACGGCAACGACACAATCGCTGGCGGCAACGGCGACGACAGCATTCGCGGCGGCAGCGGCAACGATACCGCGACCGGAGACTTCGGGGCCGACACGATCAGCGGCGAAGCGGGGAACGATTTGCTCTCCGGCGGTTCGGGGACCGACACGCTCAGCGGTGGCGACGGAGCGGACACGATCAGTGGCGGTTCGGAAGCGGACTCGATCACGGGTGATCTCGGCAACGACTCGGTGACCGGCGGCGACGGGAACGACACGATCGACTCCGGTGACGGGAACGACACCGTGATCGCTGGCGACGGCAACGATTCGGTCTCTGGTGGACTGGGCGACGATGCGATCAACGGCGGTGACGGCAACGACACGCTCAATGGTGGAGCGGGTCGCGACGTGCTCGTCGGTGGCGACGGCAATGACGTGCTGCTCGGCGGAGCGGACATCGACACGCTACTGGCGGGCGACGGCGATGACACGCTCAACGGACAAGGCTCGACCGACGTGTTGGCGGGCAACGAAGGGAACGACGTGTTCAACGATGCGACGGCAGTCATTGACGAGCAGTTCGTGTTGTCGAGCACGCTGATGACGGCATTGGGTTTGTAGTTCGGCTTTGAAGAGAACACCCCCATCGAGTTTATCTCGGTGGATTCGGGCTTTTGCACTACGGAGATGGGGAACTCAAGTGAATTGACGGCGTAGTGCAGAAGCCTGGAACCACTGAGGCAAGCTCAGTGGGGCCGGGAATGGTGCTCCTGATAGTTTCGGAGGATGGGCACTCTTGCCCGTCTGTCGGTGGTTCTGAAGGGGCGGGCAAGAGTGC
>JANNDA010000726.1:0-5433 GCA_031387195.1 Planctomyces sp.
GACACCTTGGGATTGTTCCGAGCCATCTTCGACATCCTTGTCTGGAGGACCACATGACAATTTCCACCAACAACCCATAACACACAACCAACCCGCGCGCGAACACTGTTCCGCACTCATTCACTGGCTGGCGGCGAAGGCAATGATTCGCTGGATGGCCTCGCCTCCGAAATCGACGAGTCTCAAACTTTCACGGCGGATTGGATGACGCAAGCCTGATTCGGACGAGTGTTACAGCTTGAAGCATCAGCGAGGGCGAACGACGCACTTGGCGATTTTTCAGTGTGGCCGGGGATTGTAGGGTGGGACAAGGTCGCTTCGACCGCCGGCCCACCATCAATTGGACGAAAGATGCTCAACGCTTTGCGGGCGGGAACGTGGATCTCCTTGTGAATAAGTTTGGTGGGCCGGTGCCGAAGCGGCTTGTCCCACCCTACCGCGCAAAGTGCGTCGTACGCCCCCGAATTGATTCAACGTCGCTTGTCTTCTTGACTCGTTTTCATTGCAGGCGTATATCCCCGCCCGCGATGGGGATGTCAGATTATGCTCAAGGACGAGCTTTCATTTTCGACCGATCAGGATGCCGGGGCCGAGCCTGTGACTGCGGGTCAGTTGCCGGCTCGATTGCGGTTGCTGTGCGTGGGAACTCGCGAGCCTTCGTGGGTCAACCTGACGTTGCAATTGGATGCGGAAGGGGGCATTGAGCCTCAGTTTCGTTGGGCTTCGTCCGCGTCCGAAGCGCTGGGCTTGCTGCGTGACGATCCGTTTGATTGCGTGTTGATTGCAGCGGCTGTGAGTGGTGAGAACTCGGTGTTCGGAGCCAACTCGGTGGGGTTCAGCGATGCGGCGACGCTCGTGAAGGCGATTCGGGCCAGCGGTTGCGACGACCCGCTGGTGTTGATTGCACCGCAGATCTCTGATGCCGCCTGGATCGATCTCTCGACCGACGATTGCGAATTGTTGCAGTCTGCGCGGGCTTGGGATTCTCCCGCGCTAGTTTCCACGATCAAACGAGCGATCTTTCGAGCGGACATGGTTCGACAAAATCGCCGACTGGCCGTTGCTCAAACAAAGCGGATGGCTCGCGAACGGGATGAAGCCGAACATCTTCTCAGCCAGCAACGCCGCATCATTGATGACTTGGACGCTCGCGATGTTTCCGAGGCTCCGACGAACGTCACTCGGCAGGCGATGATTGACTGCTTCGGACGAGTGTCCGTCGAGCGAATCTCTCCGCCGCGCACGACGCTGCCATCTGAGATCAACGGCTATTACCACGAACTGCTGCGAACTTACGTCATCATGGGGTCAGGCAATCTCAGCACTGAAATTGGGAAATTGGCCGAGTTGCTCGCAGTCGCGGGTTGTGGGCCGCGCGAAGTACTGTCGTTGCACTTGGAACGTGTTGAATCGCTCGTGCTGGGTTTGGGAAATCGCAGCACGCGGCACATCATGGCTCGTGCCGATTTGCTGGCGCTGGAGTTGATGATTCATCTTGGCGAGTCATACAGACGCCGCTGTCTGTAATCCTGCCAGCACGACGCGCAAGCGAGTGGTACAGACGCAACCACTCGCTTGCGCGTCGTGCTAAGTTCGCTCGTGAACGTTGCGACGGACGGTTGCCAATTGATGACGAGGCCGCGACGCTCTTTCGCATGATGGCAATCTCATTCTCCAGCGGTCAGTTTGTTCGACGAAGCTTGTCCCATTATGCGCGATCGCATCTCGCGGTGGCGTTGGGTGTCGTTGTCGCGGCGATGGTCATCAGCGGAGCGTTGATCGTCGGCGATTCGGTGCGTGACAGTCTACGAGAGATCAGTCTGACTCGGTTGGGAGCGGTCGATCACGCGCTCGTCACACATCGCTTCTTTCGCGAAGCGTCGGTCACGGCGTTGAGTCAGCAGCCGGAATTTCAGAAACGGTTTGAGACCGCTGCGCCAGCACTCGTGTTTCAATCGAGCTTGGAGCGAAAGAGTACGGCCAATGTGGGGCAAGCCGCCACGAAGACTCGTGCCGCCGGCGTGACGTTGTACGGTGGAGACGAGCGGCTGTGGTCGCTGCTCGCCACCGAAGGAACGCAGCGACCGACGGAAAAGGGAATCGTGCTGAATGCTCGTTTGGCTGAGCAACTGCGAGCCCATGTCGGCGAAGAGGTGACGATTTGGGTTGAGCTGCCGGCGACGATTCCTCGCGACAGTTTGCTTGGCGGCAAGGAAGAGCAGACGACTCAGGAAATCAAAATGTCGGTCGAAGGTATCTTGCCGGAATCGGCCGGGGCCGGGCGATTCGATCTGCAACCGAGTCAGCAGTTTCCGAAAGTGGCGTATGTGGATCTGCACGCGCTGCAACAGTCGCTCGGACTGGAAGAAGTCGAGCGCTCACGGCGGAATCAGACGGCGAAGCCCGCGCGCGTGAATGCACTCTTCGCATCGGCTCGCGATTGGAAAGACGCACAAACGGAGCAAGCGGTCGAGGCGGCGGAGTTTTTGACTCGACAACTTCGCGAGGCGATCACGTTGGATGACTTCGTGCTCCGGCTCGTTCCGAATGAGGAGCGGGGTTACTTGTCGCTCGAAAGCGAGCGGATGATTTTGGAAGACTCGCTGGCGGAGTCGGCGGAGCAGATTGCGAAGAAGCTCAACGTCGCGTCGTCGCCAGTGCTCGCGTATCTCGTCAACTTGATCAGCTTGGAAAGTGATCCGAAAAAGTTCTCGAAGTATTCGATCGTTGCGGGGATTCCTGACCCGGCAGCGCTGCCACGGCCCTTTGGTCCGGTGGCGATGCTGGGCGATGCGGTTCCGGAAAGTTTGCGGGCGGACGGTGTGTTGATCAGCGAATGGTTGGCTCAAGACTTGGGGATTCGTCCGGAAGACTTGCGAGTGGAGAGCGCCAAGCGACCGAAGGTTCGCGTGTCGTATCACAAGGTCGGTTCACGCGGAGAACTGCCGGAGGAAGAGAAAGTCTTTGAAGTACAGGGCGTGTTGCCACTCAAAGGCGCACTCGCCGGTGACCGAGGGTTAACGCCGCACGTGCCGGGCATCACCGACGCCGAGACGTTCAATGATTGGGATCAGCCCTTCCCCATGAAGTTGCCGGTGACTGATCGCGATGAGGATTATTGGGATTTGTACAAAGCAACGCCGAAAGTCTTCTTCAATCTCGACGCGGCCAAGACTTGGTGGTCCAGCCGGTACGGAGCACAAACTTCGTTGCGCCTCGCGTTCCCCAAAGGTGAAGCGGCCGACGGTTCGCAGTTTTCTGAGCGTTTTGCTCGCGAGCTGTTGCAGTCGCTGAAGTTGGAAACACTCGGCTTTGGGATTCAGCCAACAAAGTGGTTCGGGATTCGTGCCGCGAGCGGAACGACCGACTTCACGGGGCTCTTTATTGGATTCAGCTTCTTCATGATTTTGTCCGGGCTGATGTTGATCGCGTTGTTGGTCCGGCTGGGAATTGAGCGACGGTCGAGTGAAGTCGGCTTGTTGTCAGCGATCGGATTCACGCCGTTGCAACTGCGGCGTCTGCTGTTCAAGGAATCGTTCGTCGTCACGCTCACCGGCGGTTTGATCGGAAGCGTTGCGGCTGTCGGGTATGCGGGACTGCTGATTTATGGCTTGAGAACTTGGTGGGTCGGTGCGGTCGGGACGACGCTGTTGACGCTCTCGATTCGCCCGCTGACGTTGGTGATCGGCTTCGTGATGACGTTGGTTGCGTCCGGCGGTTCCGCATGGTGGGCGATGCGCGGATTGAGACAACTTTCGCCGAGAGAACTTTTGTCGGGCCAGACAGAACTGACGGAACTCGACGTCACGCAAGCATCGCGGCGGCGACGATTGAGCCGCATCGCGATCTCGCTGTTGGGCGTCTGTGTGTTGACGACTCTGGCCGTGATCAGCGGCTCGATCCCGACCACAGAAGCGTTCTCCGGATTCTCTTGGCCGACCGTGCTGTTCTTCGTGGTCGGCATGTCAGCGTTGATCGCGAGCCTGTGCGCGATCGCCGTGTGGCTTGGTGGCGAGCGATTCGCACCCATCATCGGCTCGGGAAGAGCCGCGTTACTGCGGTTGAGCTTGAGAAACGCGACTCGGCAAAGACGTCGCAGCTTGTTTTCAGTGGCGTTGATCGCCAGCGCGACGTTTCTCCTTGTTGCGGTCGCGGCCGGTCGTCGGAATCCGGCTGTCGAGACTCCCGATTTGAAATCGGGCAACGGCGGTTTCTTGTTTGTGGCGGAGTCCGCAACGCCGTTGTTGCACGATTTGAATACGGAGGCGGGACGTCGGAAGCTCGATCTGCGGGATGACCGAAGTGATGTTGAATCCGGCGAACGGTTTGGAAAACCGTTCTACGAAGAGATGACCGCGACGGCGTTTCGTGTGCAGCCTGGTGAGAACGCGAGCTGTCTCAACCTCTATCAAACTCGGCTGCCCACGATTCTCGGTGTGCCGCCGGATTTGATTCGGCGAGGTGGGTTCAAATTTGCCGACACACGGCATCCGCAACCGTGGACGTTGCTGGAGTCCGAACAGGCGGACGGTTCAATTCCCGTTCTCGGCGACATGAACACGCTGATGTATTCGCTCCACAAAGGGATCGGCAAAACGATTGCCGTGCCGGACGAAACGCATCCGAGAGCGACGTTACGCATCGCCGGGATGTTGGACAGCAGCATCTTTCAGGGAGTACTGCTGATGTCTGAAGCGAATTTTCTCAAGCTGTTTCCCGAACAAGCGGGCTTCCGATATTTCCTGATCGGCGACCGTCGCTTCGAGGTCAACGGAGTGGCGATGTCGCCCGCAGCCGCTCGCGAGTTATCCGATCAATTGGAAACGGGACTGGCACCATACGGCTTTGATGTCGAACCGATCGGCGACCGCTTGGCCAATTTTCTGGCCGTGCAGAATACGTATCTGAGTACCTTTCAAACGCTCGGCGGTTTGGGGTTGCTGTTGGGAACAATCGGCCTCGGCACGGTGATGCTGCGAAACGTGATCGAACGTCGTAGCGAATTGGCGTTGCTCCGCGCGGTCGGCTTTCGGCCATCGTCCATTCGCTGGTTGGTCTTGTTGGAGAATGCGATGTTGCTCGCGTGGGGACTCGCCGCCGGAACGAGTTCGGCACTGCTGGCGATGTTGCCGCACTTACTCAGCACTGGGGCGGATGCGCCGTGGGGTTCTGGAGCTGGGTTGCTCGCGGGCATCTTCGCTGTCGGATTGTTGTCCGCTTTGTCCGCGACGACGGAGGCCGTTCGCACTCCGATCGTGGCGTCACTGCGCGGTGAGTAGATCACGATTCTGTCCCGAATGGCACTGCCGCTTGCGTGAGTTGAAGTTACGTCGAGCAGCCGGTCAAGAGTTTCGCTCGGGCGGCGGCTCGTGGTTGGGTCAGTAAGTCGTGCGTGGTGGGTCGGCGTTTGAGGGCGCGGGGTTCGAGGCGGTT
>JANNDA010000729.1:0-8673 GCA_031387195.1 Planctomyces sp.
TACAAGGATTTCGCCGAGGTCTTGCGTTCGGTCGAGCAAGCCGGCTTGGCGACCACAGTCGCGAAGCTGAAGGCTCGCTTCGTCATCAAGGACGGTGACAAAGCGGATGATTGATAGGTCGCTGACTCGTGAATGTAACCCGAAGCGTCAGCGAGGGCGGACGCTCTGCGAAGCCTCGAACTCATCGCCTCGTGTAGCGTTCGCCCTCGCTGACGCGTCGGGTTAGTAAACGGGTTCGTTCTTCGTTCACTCCGAGCACGTTGAAAGCGTGCTCCACGAACTCAAACCATGACCACACTTATCACTATCGACGGTTCGCGAGGCGAAGGGGGCGGGCAGATTCTGCGCTCGTCGCTGGCGATCTCGATGATCTCCCAGCGTCCGATTTGCGTGACGAACATTCGCAAAGGCCGAGCGAAGCCGGGACTGATGCGGCAACATCTGACGGCGGTGCAAGCGGCGGCTCGAATCTGCAACGCGCGAGTGACCGGCGACAGCATCGGTTCGTGTGAGCTGACCTTTGAGCCGCACGATGTCGTGCCGGGTGAGTTTCACTTCTCGATCGGCACCGCTGGCAGCACAACGCTTGTGTTGCAAACGATTCTGCCGGCGCTCGTCATCGCGCCGGGGCCATCGACGTTGATCCTTGAAGGAGGGACTCACAATCCGCTCGCGCCGCGAGTCGCCGTCGAATTGGAACGTCACGGATTCTTTCCGGCGGGCGGGGGCCGGTTCCGCGTGGCGATCACTCCGACGGATCGGCTGCGACCGCTGTCATTGCTCGATCGCGGCGAGATCATCGCTCGGCGAGCGATCGCGCTGATTTCACATTTGTCGAGCGAGATTGCGCGGCGTGAGCTGAAAGTCTTGGGGGAGAAACTTGGCTGGGATGAATCGGTCTGGCAGATCGAAGAAGTCACGAACTCACCCGGTCCCGGAAACGTCTTGTTTGTCGAAATCAAAACTCCTCGACTGACAGAAGTCTTTACCGGCTTCGGCGAGCGTGGCATTCGAGCAGAACAAGTCGCCGAGCGGCTCGCTCGTGACGTGCGTCACTACTTGGTGGCAGATGTCCCGGTCGGTGAATACCTCGCCGATCAGTTGCTGCTTCCGCTGGCGATGTCCGGCGGCGGCGAGTTTGTCACTGGGCCGCTTTCCCGCCACGCAACCACGCAGATTGAGTTGCTGAAGCAGTTGTTGGACGTGTCGTTCGAGGTGCAGGAGTTACGCAAGGATGCTCGGCGTGTCTGCATTCGTGGTTAGCCGCAGGATGCTAGCCGGGATTATTCATGGTCACATACAAGACGCGCAAGCGAGTGAATGCTGCGAAGTTCACTCCCTTGCGCGTCGGGCTTGTATGAAGCAGCCTACGGAGAATTCTCCCCGACTCGTGAATAATCCCGGCTAGCGCGATGCACTCGCTTTGTCGCCTTTCGCTCCGCGAAAGGGCGTTCTCTCGCGGAGCGAAAGACGACAAAGTCCAGTCGCAAGGCTCAACGTGAGTGCCCTGCGGCTAATTTGCACGACCCTGCGTTTAGAACCGTGCCGCCGTGTCCTCGTCGAAGAAGATTCCGTTTCCGACGATCCGTAACTTCGGCGAAGCGTTGAGCAGCTTGAAGATCTTGCGACTGAACCCGAACTCGCGGCTCAAGTCGTCGCCGAGGATTTCCTGGCCGTTGCCACGCACTCCACCGGTAATCGTCAGTGGACGCGGAGCGATCAGCGCCGCGATCTGAGCGATATCGCCGACATCACGCAGGATGCCGGGAGCCATCAGACCGAGTCGCTGGTTGCGATACGGCTCGGCGGAGACATAGCTGGATAACGCATTGATTGCTCCCGCATGAGTGATGCGCTCATCGAGCGCTGCCGAACAGAGCGAGACGACTCCTGCTGAACCAACGCCGATGACCGAGACTTGTTTCGGCAAGCTTCCTCCGTTGTATTCGGCGAGCGCATCGAGCGTGCGACGCACATCAACGACCCACTGACCCAGCAACGGACGACCGATCCACAAAGACCATTCGGCAGTGTTGTGGTCGGGAGCGTGGCCAATCTTGTCAGAAGGCAGAGCGAAGCGACCTGTGGCACGGAGTTCGGGCGCGGCGACCGTCCAACCTTTGTCGCGAAGTTGTTTCGCGACATCACCGGCGAACGCTTTCTCAGATCCCTGATCGACATCAATCAATAAGGCCACTTGGGTCGGCTGCTTATTCGCATCGAGACGCAGGTCGAGCGTGATTCCCGGTTCGCTGTCGAAACTGAGCCGCTGGCTCTTCCCGTCTGCGGCTGCGTCACCCTTCAGGTTGAGCGGATCTGACTTCGGCATTCCACCAAGAACGGACTCCAACGATGTCCGCATCCGATCTCGCTCTGTCTTCCACAGGGCCGCATCGTCAGGAGCCTTACGGTTCTCCAATAGCTTGCGAGCCTCTGCAGCCGCGAAGCGTGGGATCGTCATGTAGTCATCCGGACGCGAATCGCCGGGGAAACAGCGCAGCGATTCCGGCTCTTCAGTTTTGATTTCGGGATCGGAAAGCGGTGAGCCGTCACCGGTCGCTTTGAGGTGTCGCGACATCCAGCCATACATCGCCTCGCGCATCGCTAGGTTGTAGTCATGGCCGGAGTCGATGATCGTGTGCCTCACGCCATCAGGTTTGCCGAGCAGTCCGGCAATCGACTCGACTCGCGCAAATGACTTCTTCGCCTCGCCGACCGAGAACTGGAATGCGTCCTTTGTGGCGCTGGTGATCATTACTCCGCGTGCGGCGGCAAGCGACAGCACGTCACCCTCTTCGGTGAATCGCAACGCTCCCGGCACGACTTCACACATGCAGCACGCTTGGCCGAGATACGACTGATAGGTTCCGACCGAGCAAGTCGGTACGACACACGAGAATCGCTCGTCGAACGCGCCGGCGTACATCGTTTGATTGCCGCCACCGCTCGCGCCGGTAATGCCGATCTGTTTGCCGTCTATTTCCGGTCGAGTCTGCAAATAATCGACCGCACGCATGTTTTCATAGACCTGCAAACCAGACAGCGGCTGTCCGATCGGGAACAACGTCGCGCCGGTCATTTCGCCGTGATATTCACCAAGGTTCTTCGAGAGACCGCGTTCCCCCGCTCCCAAGGCATCGACCACGAGCACGAAGAAGCCGTGCTTCACCGATCCAATGCACCGCGATTGCACGACTCGATCCTGTTTCGCTCCCGCCCAGTGGCCATGCACATGCAGAATCGCCGGCACCTTTTCGGTCTTCGACTTCTCCGGCACGTAAGCATTCGCCGTCATCCACATGCCGGGTCGAGTCTGAAAGATCAATCGCTCGATCCGATACCCGTCGCGCTGAATCTCCCCCAGCTTTCGTGGCGCGAGATCACACGGAGTTTCCGGAAATCCGCCCCAAGCTTTGAGCAGGTTTGCTCGGAGCTTCGACTTCCGCTGCTGCCACTCATTTGCATTTTGAGGAACGTTGTCATTCGCTCGCAGCGCGACCGCTTGAGCTTTGACGAACGCACGAAATGCTTGCCCCTGATCGGGTGCGACATCGGCAGCCGCAGCCACATGGCAGGACAGCCAACTAATAAGTCCACAAACCACCGACATAAAAAAACGCATCATCGTTTCTCCGAAATGCCACTCGTGCTGCGTCAGAACTTGATTTTTGGGGGGTAGCCGAACTCATGAGAGTTCGTGACTTTCTAAAGTCTCACGACTTCATTGACCGCACAGGTTAGGACTGACGCCGCACTGGTGATGACCGAAACTCTACGGTTGAGGATCGTATCGCGGAGCAATTCTGATCGCGAACTTGTCACCGCGTCTGGACTCACTGAGGCCTAGAAGTGAACCGGTTGAATGGCAACTTTGTTGTCGGATGAACCCAAAAAAGTCTGTCGTGCTTCCCAATCGGCGGCGATTCCTTCATCCTTCCGCTTCAACGCGCAGGGACGTCCTGCGATTCGTTGTGGCCGGTCTCCGATCGAGCCGCTTTCTTTTTAACATCCATTTGGAACCCACCTTTCATCAACCATGACGAACAAAGTCCGCATTGCGATCATCGGGGCCGGAGCCGTTTCTGACTATCACCACGTGCCGGGAATTCGGCTCGACCAGCGGTGCGAATTGGTCGCCGTCTGCGATCCGAATGAAGAGCTGCTTGCTAAACGGCAGAAGGATTGGGGGCCGACCAAGAAGACCACTCAGGTCGAAGAGATCGCCAACGATCCGAACATCGACGCGGTGATCATCGCCACTCCGAACTTCACGCATAAGCCGATCGCGCTGTCCTGCATTGAGGGCGGCAAGCATGTGATGTGTGAAAAGCCGCTCGGCCTGAACTTCACCGAGTCGGCAGAAATGTTCCGAGCGGCTCGCGACAAAAACCTGCGGCACATGACGGCGTTTACGTATCGGTTCGCTCCGTCGATGCGCTACGTGCGGCATCTGGTGAAGAGTGGAGCACTCGGCACTCCGCGTCACTTCCGCAGTCAGCGATTCCTCGACTGGCCGGAAACAAGCTGGGGCTGGCGGCAATACAAGAACCTCGCCGGTGCGGGGGATCTGTTTGATATGACGATCCATCGCATCGACTTCTCGATGGACCTGATGGGACCGATCAAAACCATCTGCGGCGCAGTCGCTCAATTCGCCACGCGAGAGAAGACGAACGACGGGCAATCGTGTGCGCCGTCCGAGGTTGATGACTGGTCCTCGTTGATCGGGCTGTTCGAGAACGGTGCCACCGGCGTGTGGGAAGGGAGCACACTGATGAAGGGACATCACAACAACGGCTTCGGCTACGAATGGGCCGAGGTCAACGGCAGCGAAGGTTCGGCCGCTTATCAACTCACCGATCCGAACAACATCGTCATCGGCAAGCACGGCGGCACGATGGAAAAACGACCGGTCCCACGTGAGTTCCTGGTCATCCCCGGCAGCCCGCGCAATCCTCACGATGGCGTGCCGAGCACCGTCTTCCGCTACGACCTGGTTTGGGAATTCGTCAGTGCGATCACCGAAGGCCGCGACTGCGTCCCCGGCTTCGACCACGGTGCCCTGGCCCAAGCCGTCGCCGATGCCACGCTCGAATCGTTCGAGAAGAAAACTTGGGTCAACATCGACGCGAAGCTGGGATGATCGGTATCGAACGTAGCACAGGCGGTTCGCCTGTGCGGCTAACTCGATGAAGTCACAGGCGAGCCGCCTGTGCTACGACTATGACGTCACCAAAGAATGCCGTTCAACAGAAGAGAACGAAGAAAACGACGGCACGCCGCTCTTCGTTGCCTTTGTTTCCTTCTGTTCAAAGCCTTGTCTTCACGGTTCATTTTCCCGGCGTCTGCTCCCGCCTCGTTACTTCTCCGCCTCCGACAGCGCCTTGAAGTAATTCTGTAGCAGCGATTCGTAGCCCTTCGGGTATCCGTCGTCGCTGGCTTGGCGGAGTTCTTGACGCAGCTCTTTCGGCAGTTCGCGAGCCCGATTGATTCGGACGGCGTTCTCCGAATCGACGTTGCTCATCGTCGCTCGCAGTTGACCGAGCGCCGTTTTGCGTTTGGCGGCGGCGTCTTCGTAACGCAGGTTTTTGAGATCCTCTTCCGACCGCTTCATCAGGTCGATCGCTTTGCCCATGCGGCGGCCGGTGATGCTCGATGTTTCCAATTGCTTGGCGACTTGCTCGGCCTTCTCGCGCAGGCCCGCTTGTTTTTCGCTGAGCCGTTCCATGTCGCGGACGAAATCAGGCGGCGTTCCCCCTTGCAGGCCACGTCGTCCGGAGCCTGCTTTCTTGCCGCCGCCGGTCGAGCCATTGGGATCGGCTGATTGTTCTTCTTTGAGTCGTCCTGGTTCATAACGCTCGTTGCCCAACCGAGCGGGTGTCTTGCGGCCAGGAAGATTGCGAGTCGTTTCGCCAACCGCTTGTCCGGATGATTTCCCGCGTCGTCCGTCGCCCGAGCGGCCGGTGACCTCTTGATTGTTCGGCAGATCGTTCCCTGTTTTGCCCTTCGCGCTGAACGAGCTGATCGGCCCGTCGGAGACACCCCAGCCCGCTTGATTCAGATTGTCGCCCCACGCCGAGGTAACGTCGTCCGCCTCTTCGTCGAACTCTTCTTCTTTCTGCATCAACTCGCCGATCAAATCCTCCAGCGCGTTCGGCAACGGCATTTCGGGGATGTCGAACGGCTTCTTGTCGAGCGGTTCTTCCTGCACCCACTTGACCGAGTCGGGAGCGTCCGGCATCCACAGTTCGAGGTCTTCCAGCATCTCGGTCGCCTTGCCGATGCCCAAGTCCTCCAGCGCGACTTCCATCTTCTGAGCTTGCGGACGCTGAGCCTGTTTCTCGATTTCCTCGAAGACCGAATTCACATCCTTACGCAGCCCGAAGTCATCGACGAAGCCGGTCGGCAGCTTCGTCAGCTCGTCGACCTTCCCCTTCGCCCATTGACCGAACTTGTTCAACTGCTCGTCGAGCTGTTTGAGCGGCTCCAATTCTTCCTCGGACAGTTCCTCGACCGGCTTCTTGGGCATCTTTTCCAGGTTCGCGATCGACTGCGTTTGATCGTCGATGTTCTTGTCCAATTCATTGATCAGCTTGCCGAGCGCATCGGTCACTTCTTTGTGAGCGGCGGCGTCTTTCTTCGCCAGCTTCTTCAATTCCTTGCGAGCCTGCTCCGCCCGCTGCAACCGCGTCAGCAGTTCTTCCAGCTTGCGAATGATCTCGTCCTGAATGCCCAGCGTTCGCTCGCGCAGCTTGTGGATCTTGACGTCGTTCTCGGTATCGCGAGCGGTCTCGAACACCTTGATCACTTCCGCCATCGGCCCGGCATGAAGTTCATCCAGCGCCTTGACCATCGTCGCCAGCGGCAGCGCCCCGCGTTCGACCACGCGAGCCAGCTTCCCCGTTTGCGTCCGCACTTTCGTCTGCCGCACGATGAGCGATTCAAGAGCCGCATTCGACGCTGTTTGCGCCCGGTTCTCACGCTGCAACCGCACGAGTTCTTCGAGCACCGCCGCGAAGTCCTCGACCTGCACTTCGAGGTTCGCTCGCACCTGCTCCGGCGTGACAAGAAAGACCGAATATCTCCGCGACTCGGTAATCCCAGGCCCGGTGATGTGATTACGGTCGCTCGTCGTCGCCCAATACTGAATCAAGTCCCCCGCCTTGAACGACACTCCTCCCGCCCCTTTGCCGAATTCCAACCGCTTCGTTTCGCTCGCCTCGCGTAACAAATCTCCGTCATGTTTGAAGCTGGCCAACTCGCGCACGGTCGAGTCATCGTTGATACGAAACAGGATCTTCGTGGTCGCCAAACCGAAGTCGTCGCGCGCCGTGACCGCGATCTCCAACGATTCGCTCGGCCGAAGTTGTACGTCTTTGCCCGGCTTCGTGATCGTCACTTGCGGCGGCTGATCCTTCACCAGCGTCACCGAACGCCACAACGAGTCGCCGTTGTCATACCCGTCCGTGTCCACCAACCGAACTTGATATCGTGTGGGCGCTTTGACGAAACGGCCTTCGATACCCACCTCGTGCGGCTGCTTCGCAATCGCATCCGACCACAACACGAACGAGCCGTTCCAGATCGTCGCGTCCTTCCCCTTCAACAATTCGATCAACGCGCCCGACTCGGTTCGCAGCACCGCCTCACGCAACGGCTTCGTGGCGACGAGAGTCATCTCAACCGTCGTGCCGGGAAGCGCCGCGATCTCGCCGTTGCTCTCTTGTGCCGACCGCGCCTCGCTGCCCGCATACGGCGGCAACCGATACGCGATCTGCAACGAATCGACTTGCGGCCTGCGCACGATCTCAATCGACCGCTCATTCGATCGAGCGTCTCCCGCCGCGATTACGAACGAAAAGCTCTGATCGACCTCCGGCAACTTCGCAACGAAGACGGTCGGTTTTCGCGGTTGAGAGGACATTGGCAACACCCGCGTCTTTCCGTCCGCCGAACGCACATGCAATCGAGCCGTCGTCGGCACAACCCCCGCGACCTCGACCGCCACTTCGACATCGCTCCCTTCCGGAAATCGAGCCCCCGCTTTCGGCTGAATTGAATCGCCCACGATCCGCGTGTCCGTGTACGGCGCGATCTCCGCAAACGGCAGCAACACGCGCGACATCGCGTTCGCAAACCGCGGAAACAGCAACAAGCCGACGATCACCACGACCGAGACCGCGGTCGCCGTCGCCGCCCGCCGAACAGGCCGACGATCCAAGCAATCGGCGAAATCCAAATCCCGCGTCGCCTTCGCCGCATCGGCCACGATCTCGGCAATGATCCGCTTCGACCCCGGCTCGGTCCCGCGTCCCAACTGCAACGCGTTGATCAACCGATTGCGCAGCTCGGGATGTTTCTCTTCCACCAACGCCGCGAAGTAATCATCGCGAGCATCCTCCAACAACCGCCGCCCCACCAACGACGAAGCACCGGCCACCGACGCCCCTACCCACAGCGCCGTCGAGACCCACCGACCACCCGCCCCCCAATGCAACAACGCATCCCCCACCGCCAGCAGAATCAACATGCCGGCAACGATCGACACCAACAATAACGCGCCCGAGGCCACTCGCCCCGAACGCCATTGTTTGCGGAGCGAATCAAGGTCGCTGACGAGTTGTGGATAAGGTTGTTTCATGATTGTGACCTTTGTTGTTTGTGAGAGGTGGG
>JANNDA010000731.1:0-2732 GCA_031387195.1 Planctomyces sp.
GACAAGGATGGTTTCAACCAGTGTTGTTCAGGCGAGTCGCCCACGGAAGGTTGCGAGTTCGTAGAGAGAGCCGGATCAGACCAAGGGTTTGATACAGATACTCGTCGGGGAAGCGTGTGGTTCCCCGACGAGTATCTGTATCAAACCCTTGGTCTGATCCGGCTCTCTCTACGAACTCGCAACCTTCCGTGGGCGACTCGCCTGAACAACACTGGTTGACACCATCCTTGTCCGAGAGCCGGATGCGGGAAATCCGCCCGTCCGGTTCGATGAGCGGGAGGTGGAAACGGCACACACCGCGCCACCTCTCGACTCTACGCGTGATGAGCCGGTCGCTTCCTATGATCGTTGGCCGGCAATCGGCTCATCACGCGGAGCGTGACGGCTACGTATGGGCAGCTTCGCCGCGTTATGACTTCACTCGGAACGTCGCCAGGAACGCACTGCGGGTGTTGTTGCTGGTCCATTTGCCGTCCAGACCATCGCCTTGGTACGACTGCTGCAGAGTGTAAGCCGGGCTAAAGTTCTCGACCTTCGTCAGCGGTTGGTAATAGATGGTTTCGTTGGAGCAAACGCAGTCCTTTTTGCCCATCTTGCGAGTCTCAATCGCAGCCAACTTACCGGCGGAGAAGTGACCTTTGCCTTCGAGGTAATCGTTCTTCAGTGTGATCGGTGCGGAGACGACTTTGATCACATTCTTGGTGAACTCTTTCGCCGTTTCTTTGACGAAGGCGACCAGCGCGTCACGTTGCTCTGGCGAGGCACGCTCCTCGACGATGATCACCGCCGCCGTTTTCCCCAGCTTCATCGGGAAGACGCCGTCATAGCCCAGCGTGCCTTCGGCTTTGACGATCAATGCGACCCCCAGACCATCCAGCGCAACGTCGTTCCAACTCCCCTGATCGACTTTCCAGGCCATGACCGCTTCTTTGCCGGCGAGGCTCATTTCCGCATTTGCGAAACAGGGACCGGTGTAGACATCGCACGTGCGAGCTTCGAGGTATTCGCCGGTAATTGCTCCGGCAACGGCGACATTCGCAGTCACCACCAATAGCAAAACGGTGAGCAGCAGAGAAAACGCGTTCATCTTTGTGCTCCTTTTCAGGAAGAAGGAAATTGATCACCACCAAACAGGGCGCGATTGTCGCGTCAGTTGGCGGACACTGACAAGGGAAAACACAACGCACTCTCGCGTGAGGCACGATCCCAACGTCAGTAACCCGAAGTGTCAGCGAGGGCGAGCGCTTCACAAGACTCCGAAAGTCACCACGTCCTAAAGCGTCCGCCCTCGCTGACGCTTCGGGTTACATGGCTGGCGGCAATTCGAGCACTTGTTTCGAGCTTATTTTTCATCTCGGCTCGTCAACGACATCGAGTGCATCGATCTCTTCGACATTCGCAGGATGAGCTCGTTCGGCATTCGGACCTCGTCGAGGATTGAGCCCCTTCTTGGCGACCGTGTATGTCAAAAAGGCATCAAGTGGGTGCTCAAAGATGAAAATCAATCCGACGATAATCAGCCCCTCTTCGGCACCCTTCTCGGCCAAAATGCTGATGGCGAAAAACCAACTGAAGGCGTAACCGATCAACTCCATGATCGCCATCCCGTAGTGCTTCATGCAGAAGTCACCCCACGACGGGAAGATCAAACTCCGCAGTGCCAGTTCTTTGGGTGTCCAATAATCTGCCCCACAGTCACCGCAGAGGTAGACATCTTTCTTGACCACCTTGAAACAATGGCTGCACAGGTTCTCCCGCGACTGCGAGACGGCGGGCTCGAAGCCTTGTCGGCGATAGTGGTCCAAGGTGTCTTGGAAAATCGTCGGCATGGCCTTGCGATCGACCTTGGAGAACCCGGTGAAGGTCAGCTTCTTGCCGTCTCGCATTTTCAACTTGAGCACGCCGGTCCAAGTCGGTTTGAACTCCGCGATCTCGCTGTAATAGATGACCCAATAGGTGTGTGTCGGTCGGCCGTTGCTTTTGGAACGCAGCATGAGCAGTCTCAGGTTCGTCAACACGAAGACCGTTTGATTAAGCATGTTCGCCCACAGCGCGCCCATGAGATAACTTTCCGCGAACGAGTACTGCACCCCCTTCGCGACATACAACACCTCTTCACTGGGGAGCAGCATCTGCTTCAGCGTGGGCTCGACCTGCTTGATCAGTTTAGTACGCCGCTTGATTTCTCCGTTCGCCCCCCAACCGGTCGTCTTGGCGAAGATCGACTCCAAGCGATAGGCAATCCCGTCATCCAGAGAGAGTTTCATTTGTTGCAAACGACCGAGAATTTCCTCGCGAGGAGTTTTGACGGCAATCGTTTCGTCTGTCATCTGTTTGGCTTTCTGTGGAGGGAAAAGAAGACGCGACGAACCTGTAAACAAGCGATGTCATCCAACCCCACCGAGCTTGCCTCGGTGGGGTCGTTAGATTCAGTCGGCACTGCGGGCTACCGACTGCGACTCGAACTTAGCGAGCGGAATCTGCAAGAAGAACAATCCCGATCCTCCCGCCTGTTGAGGATCGATGTCATAAAACACGACTCCGATCGTTTCGGCATCAAGCTCGATCGTGCGCGGGCAAGCACGGCCGCCAATGGGACGTCCTGGGTTGTAGTACTCGAAGACCTGGCCCCACGTGAGGCCATCGTCGCGTGAGATGACGTACCGAATCTTTTCACCGCCGACTCCCGGTCCAAGAATTTCGGAAGCCAACAACCAGCCGTTCGACAAGCA
>JANNDA010000734.1:0-6938 GCA_031387195.1 Planctomyces sp.
TGCGGCGCGACGCTCTGAGTCAAAGCAGGCTCACTCGTTGCGACAGATTCAGGCATTGGCAGGGACTCAAAGGTGGGCGAATCGCTGGACGCGGGATTTGAGTGCGTCTTTGGACGAGACGCAATCAAGGTGTTCCAGCTCGTCAGCGAAGTGTCAGACCGAGTTTGAAGTCGGCGCGCTAGGCATAACTGCCACAACCGGAGGCCGGGTGTGGCCGATATCAGATCAGAGCAACTTGATGCCTGGGGGGCTGTCCGATACTTTGTTCGTCGCTTGGAATGACTCGATGGGGCTCGTCAGAGTGACTCGGTCAAACCAGCAACCCTGCCTACCTCGCCTGATCCCACCCACCTTTGAGCGAAAACACTCCCATGCGGATGATCGTTCGCCTCGCTTGGATGTCGCTGTGGTTGTTCACAACCGGCCTTTGTTCGTTCTCTTCGGCGGCTGAATTTCCACCGGCTGACGCTCCGATTGAGCAGGTCATCGACCAGTTCGTCAATGAGCGACTTGCGACGGACAAGGTCACGCCGGCTCCGCAGGCGGATGACCTCAATCTGTTGCGAAGGTTATCGCTCGATTTGGCGGGAAGGATTCCGACGACGGCTGAAGCTCAAGCGTTTGTGGCGAGCACTTCGCCCACGAAGCGCGTCGAGTTGGTCGATCGACTGCTTACCAGCCCGGACTTTCCGCTGCATCAACGCAACGAACTTGATCGACTGCTGCTAGCACACAAACCGAACGACGGCGAGTTCCGAAAATATCTGCTCTGGTCCACTCAGCAAAATCGACCGTGGGATGCGATGTTTCGCGACATGCTCATCGGTAGCGAAACGGATGAAAATCAAAAGGGAGCCCTGACGTTTGTGAAATCGCGAGCCCGCGAACTCGATGATCTCACCAACGACACGGCCAGTTTGTTCTTCGGCGTGAACGTGAGCTGCGCGAAGTGCCACGATCACCCCCTGGCTACCGATTGGAAGCAGGATCATTTCTACGGCATGACATCGTTCTTCAGCCGGACCTATCTGACGAAGAAGAATCTGCTCGCGGAGAAGCAAGTGGGCGAAGTGAAGTTCTCCACGAAAACGGAGGGCCAAAAGCAGGCGGCGTTTCTGTTCCTCACCGGAGCAACAATCAGCGAGCCGACGGTCGAACGGACCAAGGAACAACTCAAAGAATTCGACGAGGTCGTCAAGAAGCAAACGCAGGATGACAACGCTCCGCCGCCCGAGAAGCCGGGATTCAGCCCGCGAGAAAAGCTTGTCGAAGTGGCGTTGCGGTCTGAGGACAATCGCTTCTTCGCTCGCAATTGCGTCAATCGCATATGGGCGCAGTACTTCAGCCGAGGGTTGATTGATCCGGTCGATCAGATGCACTCGGCCAATCCGCCGTCGCATCCAGAGTTGCTGGATTGGCTGACGCGAGATTTGGTCGCTCACGGCTACGACATGAAGCGGCTGATTCGCGGCATCGCGTTGAGCCAGACGTACTCACGATCCAGCGAATGCACGATGGGCGAGCAACCGTCCGCCGCGCTTTACGCCGTCGCAAAGGTCAAACCGCTGACGCCGCGTCAGTACGCGCTATCGCTGCACATGGCGGCTCACAACCCGACGCAATGGCCAGCCGCCGATCAGGCTCAGGAGTGGGCTCAGCGTCGTGAGCAATTGGAGAACACGGCCAACGGTTGGGCCAACATGTTTGAAGTCCCCGGCGAGGGATTCCAAGTCGCGGTCGATGAGGCGCTCCTTTTTACCAACAACAAGCGGATCGAGGATGAGTTCCTCCGCGATTCCGGAGATCGCCTGGTCGGCCATTTGAAAACGCTGAGCGATCACTCGGCGATGATCGATGCCGCATTTTGGTCAGTGAATTCGCGGCCGCCTCGCGACGACGAACGAGCGGCCTTGAACGATTACCTCCAAAAACATTCCGCCGACCGAGTTGTCGCCCTCCGACAAATCGTGTGGGCCTTGTTGACCAGTCCCGAATTGCGAGTCAGTTATTAAGTGCGTATCAAACTTAGCACGACGCGCCAGCGAGTGGTCGGGCGGATTGGTGTTTCACCACTCGGCGGCCCATTGTTTCACCACTCGCTGGCGCGTCGTGCTAGTGACGAACAACGGAGGCCATCATGACACCCGGTAGTTTTTTCTGCGGTTCAGCGGATCACGGCGTCAGCCGACGCGGCTTCTTGTCAGCGGCGGCGCTCGGCACGGCGGGGGCGTTCGCAGCGGACATGACTCAGTTAGATACTTGGCGTCATTCGGCCTGGGCGGAAGACGTCAAGAAGAAGGACAAGCGAGTCATCCTGCTCTGGTTGGCTGGCGGAGCAAGTCAATTTGAAACCTGGGATCCAAAACCGGGACGACCGACCGGCGGTCCATTTCGCGCAATCCAGACGGCGTCCAACGGCGTGCAGATCAGCGAACTGATGCCGAAGATGGCCGCTCGGATGCAGACGACGGCGATCGTGCGATCGCTCAATACGAAGAACGGCGATCACGGCGGCGGTTCGTCATTAATGGAGACCGGGCGTCGCAAAGATCCCGGCATTGAGTACCCGGATTTGGGCGCACTCTGCGCAAAGGAACTCGGTCGCATCGACAGCGCTGTGCCCGATTATGTCTCGCTCTATTCATCGACCGAGGGACGTCGCAAAGGGACGAGCGGGTTCCTCGGTGCTCGGTACGCTCCGATGTTTCTCAGCGAAAACATGGTTCCGGAAAATGTGCGGCGGCTGGAATCGATCAGCGATATCGATCATCAAGACCGAGCCGCGTTGCGCGACATGCTGGCGAAGCGGTTCGCTCAGAATCGGACGAGCGATGTCATCGGCAGTCACTCGAACGCCTATCAGCGAGTTCGCGGATTGATGGCCAGCGAAAAGCTGTTCGACATCGAACAAGAGCCGGAAGCGATGCGGGCGAAGTACGGTCCAACGCAGTTCGGTCAGCAGTGCTTGATCGCTCGGCGGTTGGTCGAGGCGGGAGTGCCGTTTGTGAAAGTGGCTCGCGCGTGGTGGGATAGTCACGGGCAGAATTTCGAGACGCATCGTGAGTTGTGCGCCGATCTCGATCACTCGATGTCTGCGTTGCTGGACGATCTCAAGGAGCGTGGACTGCTGGAGCACACGCTCGTGCTGACGTTCGGCGAATTCGGACGGACGCCGCAGATCAATCCGAGCCTGGGCCGCGATCACTTTGCCTCGGCGTGGAGTGCCTCGTTGAGCGGCTGCGGCGTTCATGGCGGAGCGTGCTACGGCAAGACTGATCCTGATGGGAACACCGTTGCCGAAGGCGAAGCGTCTGCCGGTGACTTGTTCGCGACGATCTTGGCGGCGCTCGGCATTGATCCACTGAAAGAATACATGCTCGGAGCTCGCCCGATTCCACTGTCCGACTTTGGCTCCAAGCCGATCAAAGAGGTGCTGGCATGATGACAACATCCGACCCCACCAAGCTGAAGATGACCAAAGAAATCGGGCTGCCGAGCATCGCGTTCTGTGTCGCTCGCGTGCCGAACAGCGGACGGCTGATCTTCGGGAGTTCCGACTTCAAGCTGTCTGAAATCGACGCGCTCGCCGAAAAACCGCAGCCGGTCGCGTTCAACGGCGAAGGGCATCAGAGCTATGTCACCGGAGTCGTCTTGTGTGCTCCGAACATCGTTGTCTCTGGTAGCTACGACGGCAAGTTGATTTGGTGGGACATCGAAAAGCGCGAGCCGATCCGCACTGTCAGCGCTCACGAATTGTGGATTCGTCGCATCGCCGTCAGTCCGGACGGCAAGACGATCGCCAGCGTGGCCGATGACATGCAGTGCAAATTGTGGAACGCCGAAACGGGTGAGATGCTGCGACAATTCAGCGACCACAAGCCGATGACGCCGCATGATTTTCCTTCAATGTTGTTCGCGGTCACGTTTTCGCCCGACGGGAAATTCGTCGCGACCGGGGACAAAGTCGGACACGTCGCAATTTGGGAAACGAGTTCCGGATCGAAGGTCGCGACGGTGGATGCGCCGATGCTTTACACCTGGGATCCGCGTCAGCGACGGCATTCGATCGGCGGCATTCGCTCGCTCGCGTTCTCACCCGATTCAAAATTGCTGGCCGTCGGCGGCACCGGACAGATCGGCAACATCGATCATCTCGAAGCCAGCGCGCGGACAGAGATCTTCGATTGGCAAGCGGGGCAGCGCGTCAAAGAACTCGTCAACGAAAAGTTCAAAGGACTTGTCGAGCATCACGTGTTTGATCCGACCGGCCAGTGGCTGGTCAGCAGCGGCGGGGACAACGGCGGGTTCGTCGCCTTCCACAGTGTCGATACGGGCAAGACGCTCCACCAAGACAAAGCGCCGATGCACGTGCATCAGTTCTCGCTCAACGAGACTTGCGACACGCTGTTCGCCGTCGGACACCACAAGATCGCGGTGTTTGAGTTCAAAGTGGACGCGCCGAAACCGGTTGAGGCAGCTCCCGCTGCTACGAACTGAAACAGGCGAGTGGGGCGGCATCAGCAAGAATGTCGTCTTTCGCTCCGCGAAAGAACGCCCTTTCGCGGAGCGAAAGGCGACACTGCACTATTCGTGGAGCTGGTATTCCTTGATCTTGCGATACAGCGTTCGTTCGCCGATCCCCAGCAGGTGAGCCGCCTCTTCGCGATTCCCTTTGGTCACTTCGAGCGCTCGCTGCATGTAGTACCGCTCGACATCTTCCAGCGGCTTGCCGATGAGTTGATCCGCTCCGAAGACCATCTCGCCGAGTTCGGTCTCGCTCACCGAGCCGGGGACAGGGCGGATCTCTTCGGGCAAATCGTCAATGTCCATCAAGCCATCGAGGTCAGTGACCAACATGCTTTCGATGGCGTTGCGAAGTTGGCGAATGTTGCCGGGCCAATCGTAAGTGACCAGCGCGTGTCGAGCCGCTCGCGAAACATTCGGGGCCTCGCGGCCATGAATATCCGAGAGCACTTTGCGGAAGTGATCGATCAGCAGCGGGATGTCGGCGACTCGTTCACGCAGCGGCGGCAGGCTGATGCGCACGACGTTCAAACGGAAATACAGATCTTCGCGAAACTTTCCGCTGGTCACGGATTCTTTGAGATCCGCGTTCGTCGCGGCGACCAGCCGCACGTTGACGTCAATTTCGTCGTTGCTGCCGACACGGGTGATCCGGCGATTTTCCAGCACGCGCAGCAGTTTGATCTGCGTATCCACCGGCATCTCGCCGACCTCATCGAGAAACAGCGTGCCGCCGTTGGCGTATTCAAACTTGCCGATCCGCTTGCTGACGGCTCCGGTGAATGAGCCCGCTTCGTGGCCGAACAGCTCGCTTTCCAAAATGCTCTCCGGCAACGCGGAGATATTCACCGGGACGAACGGCTTGTTCTTGCGATCGCTGTTTTGGTGCAACGCCCGCGCGACCAATTCTTTGCCGGTGCCGCTCTCGCCGAGAATCAGCACGGTCGTGTTTGTGTTGGAGACATGCTTGAGTTGATCAATGACTCGCTTCATCGACGGGCTGTTGCCGATGACTCCCTCGAAGCCAAACTTCTCGTCCAATCGTCGAGCCAATTCGGCATTGCGGCGCAGCAGCCGCACGCGGGTCGAGCCTTTTTCCACAGCCGCGCGCAACTCGCTGATGTCGAGCGGTTTTGTCAGATACATCGACGCTCCGGCCTGCCCTGCCGCAAGAGCCGATTGCACGGAAGCGTGACCGGTCAACAAGATCACTTCCGCGTCGGGCAGTTCTTCCTTCGTCTTACGCAGCAACGTCAAGCCGTCGATCTCGCCCATGCGCAGATCGGTGACGACCACGTCGTAGTTTTCCTTTTCGATCAGGCTCAAACCCCGTTCGCCTGATCCGGCGACGGAGCATTCGTAACCAACTCGTTCCAAACTTTCGGCGACGGCCTGCGCGTGAGCCTCATCGTCATCGACGATGAGCACGAGAATGCCGGTGCCGGGAAGATCGGGTTTGTCTGTGTCTTTGGCGCTCATGCGAGAACTTTAGCGGATGGGTTCGCGTTGAAAACCAACGTGATGAAGGCGAAGGAACAGAGAATTGGATCTTGGATCTTGGGATTTGAACCGGAAGTCACCGGAGATTCGTTGCTGACACGCCCCCACCGACACGGGGTCGGTGGGGGCGTGTTAGAGACGTTCAACTCTCCCGCCTCACACCGGTGGTGTGATCCCGAAATCCTGAATCGACAACAGCGATCGAAACGGCAGATTCCGAGCGGCAAAGTTCGCCGCCCCCCCTTCCATGCGATCGACGATGCCGACCACTTGGATCACTTCGCAACCGAACTCAACGATGCGATCGACCGATTGCAGCGCACTGCCGCCAGTCGTGACAACATCGTCGATGATGACCACTTTCATGCCGGCAGTGGCCGGGCCTTCGATGTAACGCTGAGTCCCATGCCCTTTCGGCTCTTTGCGAACCATGAATCCGCAGAGGTCTCGACCGCGAGCCGCGCTGACAGACATTGCGTGTGTCTCCGAGGCGGCCTTCACCGCTTGATACTTCGCGAACAGTTCTGCGTCATCGTCTTTCAGAGATTCGAGCTCATCGGCCTTCATCGTCAAGAAGGGTCGCAGTGCCTCGTAGTAATCGAACGGCGATGGCCCCGTGACGATGGCCCGCTCAAACGTGGCGATCGCGCGGGCGATGTTGTCGATCGTGACACCTTCGTCACCGAAGATGACTCGAAACTGCATCGCGTAGGCGGGGATGTTGGCGACGGCCTGCGGCGTTTCGATCTGGATGATGACGCAGATATCGTCGGCATAGGTTTCGAGGTAGGACGCGTCGCGACCGAAGCGCCTCGCCCGCGAGCCGCTGGAGAAACCGCGGATGCCAGCCGGCGGGTAGCGCGTGGCGGCCACGGCGAGCCGCGCCTCCTCGAGTGTCTCGACGAGGGGAAACA
>JANNDA010000757.1:0-3654 GCA_031387195.1 Planctomyces sp.
GGCTTGCAGCAATTCCGGAAGAGCCACGGCAGCGTCCGACCCGATTCCCCCCAATGCCGATGCGCTGTTGCGGCGCACTGTGGCATCGGGATCGGACACCGACCGAGCTAACTCTTTCACGGCCCGTCTGGCCGCCGGTCCTACTTGGCCCAAAGTGAACGCGGCACGCGATCGAACGGCAGGCGAAGCATCGCTCAACGCTCGCTGCAACGCGGGAACCGCTTCAAACGCATGACGACCGAACGTCGATAACGAAAATGCCGCCGAAGCCCGAACTCGATCGTCGGCATCTTGCAGCGCGGCGATCAACTGCGGAATCGCATCGATCGCTCCCAGTCCGATGCGTCCCAATGCAGTCGCTGCTGCATGGCGCACGTCGGCGTTCTGATCTCGCAATGCCTGCACGAAGGGAATGACCGCCTCGCCACCCAGTCCTTGCAACGAGGTCACGGCCAAGCGGCGAACTTCCGGATCAGCGGAGGTCGTCGCGGCCAGTAGTTGCGGAACAGTGGCTCCGTGTGCTGCGGTGACAGCAGAAGCCGATCGCCAACGGACGACCGAATCATCGTCTTGCATCGCTCGATTAAGTCGCGCGGTGACATCCAACGCAATATCGCTGAGCACATTCACGGCCTCACGACGAGTCACGACGTCGGTCGCTCGGCTGCGTTCCAGTTCTTTCGAGACGGAAGGGACCGCAGAGCGGAGTTCTTCTTTGACGCGGTCCTGTGCCGAAACAGGGACGCTCACGTCATCTTCCGCTGCGCCGGCAGGTAATGAGGCCACAACAGCCGGTACGACGTGAGCGATCAACTGATCTTCGTCAACAGACCGGCTCAAGTCGAATTGGCCTGGAGTATTCGATTCGATCGTCGTTTCGCCTTGTGGCATCAGTGCCGTCACGTTGGCTGGCTGCGAGGCATCATTGATTCGTCGAATGAACCGCCGTAACTGCCAGTAACCCACACCGACGATGATCGCAAACAATCCCCACACCCAGAGTTCTCGTGATCCTATTGCGGCGACGACAGTCGCAGTCGTTTCGTTGTGAATCGTCCGTTCGTCATCGAGCGGAACATCACTCGAATGCAATGTTTGCCCGGACGCATTCGCGAAAGTCAGAGTATCGCTCTGCTTGCCCACAACGTGATCCAGGGGGAGTTCCTTGGCGGCCAATTGAATGCCATCGAGCAATTGCCGGTATCGAACGGCCAACTGCTTGCGAGTCCTATCGGTCGATTCGTGAGCGGGAGCTGATAATTCACGAGCGGCCATTTCACAGGAATGTTGCAGAACTTCACGTTGGCTCGGATCAAGCCGATTCCAGCGTTGATCGATTTCATCCGCCAATAAATTGAGCGTGCGGATCGCGGCAGACTCAACGTGCTCATCGAGATCATTTGCCGCACGTGTCAACGGAGCGATCGCTGGTGCCGCCGCCAAACCGAGATCGCCCAGCAAGACAACCGTGGCCAGTCGGACTTCGTCGTTTTTAGTAGAAAGAGCTTTCGTGAGACGTGGGACGAGATCCTGTTTTGTGGTCTCACCGCATCGCGGCATCAACGCGGCCAATGTCGCCAGCGCCTCCGCTTGAACGTCGGACGATTCGTCCTTCAAGCAGTCGCTCAGTGCGGCGGACAGTTTCCGTTCGTCCGTGATCTCGATCGAACGTAAGGCGATGATCGCCGCGCATTGCACGTCGGCATCGCGGTCGTGAACGGCTCGAACAAGAACGGCTGCGACATCGTCGGCCTTCTTGCCAAGATGGCCCAGCGTCGTTGCGGCAGCCCAACGAACTCGCGCGTCTCGATCGGAAACGGCTTGGATGAGTGGCTTCAGCGCCGGTTCAGCCGCGTCGCCCAGTTGAGTCAAAGCCCATGCCGCCGATTGCCGCACGATGGTGTTGTCATCAGCCAACCAGTCGGCCAGTTGAGACACCGCGTCAGCGGAGCGATTTTTTCCCGCTTGGATCGCCGTCGCCGCTCGTTGTTCGGGTGTGTCTGCGGTTGTGTTCGAGACATCAACTGCTGCCGTCGGAGAGTCTGCCCAGACGATCGTCGTCGGACTCGTCAACGTGGAACAGGTGCCGAGCACAAGCCAAGCGATTGTGGTTGTCAGTCGTTGTTGTCGCATTCAAGCCACCTTCTGTCGTTCATGGCTTTTGATCTGATTGAGCCGCTCGCGAATCTCGTCCAGACTGAGCAACACCGGCTCGGCATCATGGCCCTGGTCGGTCGGCATTGATGTTGCCTCGCGGCCCGTGTGTGAAAGAATTGGCGAGCGGGGCGGCGTCAGCCCCCCGGTCATGGCGATTTCCGGTGAAAACCGGGGGACTAACGCCACCCCGCTCGCCTGGATGTTCTGCTGTGCGGATTTCAGGTCTTGGTTGAATCGCGATAAGTACTGCTCGAAGAAATGCAGACCGTTCTCCAAGACGAGTTGCTCGCGTCGGAATTTCTCGGCCCAGATTTCGCGAAGCTGCTCACATTCCGCTCGCTCGGATTGCATGCGTGAGGCGTGCTCATCGGTCGCCAAACGCAGGTCTTGATCTTGTCGTTGTCGAGCCTCGGCCAACTCCATCTTTGACTGTCGCATCTGAGCCGCGAACTCGGCACGCTCTTGTCGCAAGCGATCGAGCTCCGTTTCGCGTTGACGAGCGAGTTCTGACTGTTGCTGCATTCGATCTTGCTCAAACAAGCGGCGTGCTTCGGTGAGTTCCGCCTCGGCTTGCCGACGCCAGTGATGCAGCCCGTCGTGCTCAAACACACGCTCGGTCGCCAATTCGCTTTGCAACTTCTGGATGGTGACGGCATGAACCTCTTTGGCACTTTGCAGAGCGGCCCATTCGCGGTCGCGCTTCGCGGTCCAGTCAGCATCGCGGGCGGCCAGTTCTTGCTCGAAGGCCGCACGTTGCCGACTCATCTCTTGCAGAAACGCTTCTCTCTGCTGTGATAATTCTTGGTCGAGCTGTTGCTGGTGTTCGAGGAATTGCTTCGCAGCCACAGCATTCAAGGATTGCTGCAATTTCGCTTGAGCCGCAGGCGTATTGACCGGAGCGGAAGGTTGTTGTTCCGCGAACGGAATATTGCCGAACATGCCCGGCAGCACAGACACCTTCGATGTCAGCTCCACCGGAGCGACGGTTGTGGTCTGGGGCACGCGGCTACCTTGGCCGACATTAAGCAGTTCGTCTTCGAGCTCCGCTCGCTGACGCAACCACACGTCGTGAATGGTGGCGTTGGCCATCGAGTTGTTTGGCGACTTGGAGGTCGACATTCCCTGATTCCTTATTTGTTCAACGGCACGGCGTCAGCGGAATTGGTCTCACGGCTCAAGGCCGTTCCGTCATCCACCTGAAGGCGTTGCGGCTCTGAAGCAGCATGGTCTTCCGCTTGGCGGTTAGACGATTCGGCATTTGCGTCCGCTTCGTCAGTGGCCGTGTGAGTCGGATTGGATCCTTTCGCGACCAGACGTTTGAGCCACTCCGTCCGTTCGCGAGCGTCATCAAGACGGCGCTGACGCAGATCCTCGAAAACTTGTTCCACCAACACAGCGACATCGCGAGGACGAGCCGTCGGTTTCGATGTTTCAGCCACGGAAGAACGCTCCTGAAAAAGACCTGTCACCTGCGGAGACAATTCGTGGGGTGCCGTC
>JANNDA010000831.1:0-1998 GCA_031387195.1 Planctomyces sp.
TTTACTGAACCCCAAAATCTAGTCCTGACGGGGCACTAGATCCCGTTTCAAAAAGGCTGTTGAACTCGATGCTCATTTCTCGCGACGGATTCGCCGACGAATATCCCTTTGATTCGCATTGGCTCGATCTCGACGGCGTCCGCATGCACTATGTCGATGAGGGGCCGCGTGATGCGGAGACGATTCTCTGCGTGCATGGCAATCCGACGTGGAGCTTCATCTGGCGACGCCTCATTGCCGATCAATCGCGCGAACGGCGAGTCATCGCGATCGACCACATCGGCTGTGGTCTGTCCGACAAGCCGCAGGATTATCCGTATCGTCTGGAGCAACACATCGCCAACTTGCGACGGCTGGTCGAGACACTCAATCTGCGCAACGTCACGCTGGTCGGACACGACTGGGGCGGCTGTATCGGCCTGGGAGCGGCGGGCGAGATGCCGGATCGGTTCCGGCGATTCGTGTTACTCAACACGGGTGCGTTTCGCTCGAAACAGATTCCGTTGCGAATCGCCGTCTGTCGGATTCCGGTTTTCGGGGCGATCGCTCTGCGTGCCTTCAACGGGTTCAGCCGAGCGGCACTGTCGATGGCCGTCACTCGACAACCGCTGTCGGCCACCGCACGAAGGGGATTGCTTGCCCCGTATGACTCGTGGGCCAACCGTGTCGCGGTGCTGCGATTCGTGCAGGACATTCCGCTGAAGCCCTCGCATCCGAGTTACGGCAAGCTGACTCAAGTCGAAGCGGGCCTATCGCAGTTCATCGACCGACCGATGTTGTTGCTGTGGGGCGCGAAGGACTGGTGTTTCACGCTCGATTTCTTGAAAGAGTTCCAACGCCGCTTTCCACAAGCCGAATCGCACGTGATTGCCGACGCGGGTCATTACGTCTTCGAGGACGCGGCGGACGAAGTGGTCGCAACGGTGCGGGAGTTTTTGGGCAAACATCCGCTGTGAAATACACAGGCGAGCCGGGCGGCGTCAGCCCAATGGCACTGACATTGTCGCCTTTCGCTCCGCGAAAGGGCGTTCTTTCGCGGAGCGAAAGACGACAATCATTCGGCTCGCCAAATCGCGTAAGGTTTGAACATGAACTTGCACCTTCAAGGACAGACGGTTGTGGTCACCGGCGGCGCGAGCGGTATTGGCCTCGCGACGTGTCGAGCTTTTGCGGCGGAGAAAGCTCGCGTCGCGATTTGGGACGTCGCAGCGAATGTCGCTGAAGTCGCTCAGCAATTGGCCCAGCAGTTTGGTTCGCCAGCGATTGGTTGTTCGGTGAATGTGACGGACACGGCGTCCGTTGCGAGTGCCGTTGAGCAAACGATCGGCGAGTTCGGAGCGATCGAACATCTCGTGCATGGAGCAGCGATCGGTTCGGGAAAGTTCGGCTTTCCATTTACGAATCTCTCGCCCAGCGATTGGCCACGAGTGTTGGAGGTGAATGTGCTGGGCATGGTCAACGTGGCTCATGCCGTCGCCCCGGTCATGATCCCGAAAGGGCGCGGCACAATGGTCTTTGTCGCGTCAGTCGCCGGACAGATTGGCTCGCAGACCGATCCGCCGTACAGCGCGTCGAAGGCCGCGAATATCAACTTCGCACAATGTCTTGCCAAAGATCTCGCGCCGCAGGGAATCCGAGTCAACACCGTCTGTCCGGGGATGGTCCAAACGCCGTTGAATCGCTCCGTCTGGCAAGCTTGGCACGATCAACAACTGCCGGAAAAGCGACTCAGCTACGACGACTGGGCGGCCGCGAAAATTCACTCGGTCGTCCCTTTGGGAAGCTGGCAACGCCCGGAAGACATCGCCGACATGATCGTCTTTCTGTCTTCCGCGCGAGCCGCTCACGTCACCGGTCAGACCATCAACATCGACGGCGGCTTTGTCATGCACTGGTGAGAGATCGCGGAGACGAAGCGTCAGCGAGTCAAGTAACCCGAAGCGTCAGCGAGGGCGAGCGCTTCAAGAGACTCCGAATTCATCGCCTTATGAAGCGTCC
>JANNDA010000869.1:0-20509 GCA_031387195.1 Planctomyces sp.
TTCGCAGGATGGTTCCCGAATATGGGTGCGATAGCTCCAAAAACGTACCCCTACGCGTGCGCGCGGGCGGACTCACCACAAACTATGAACCTGAATTCTGAGCCTTTTGGAACGCCCGCCCCCGCACACGCTTCGGGTTACTTGTTTGCCGCTATCGCACCAATCTTCGGAACGCATCCTGCGACAGATCGCACTCCAAGCGTTGCACCAGCGTGCCCGACTCCAACGCATCCCGCAACTCTGCGAAGACCTCGCGAGCCGCCGTCACCGTTTGCTCGACTTCCTCCGACCCTTGAGCCGCGTTGAGATAAAAGTTCCCGTAGCCGTGACAGCCGCGCTTCGCCATCTCTTGAATGTAGAGCGTTGTTAGCTGTGACTTCACGGTCGGGTCACTCACGCCGAACTGCAAACCCGGATGAACCGGCAACCCGCCACACGTTACCGGGCAACCCACGTCACGAGCCGCCTCATTCAGCCGCGTTTGCAAGTCGATCCCCAATTGATGCAGATACGTCGGCACGTCGCGTCGCCGCAGTTCGCGAATCGTCGTCAATGCGGCGACCAAGCCGATCGGGTCACTCCAGTACGTGCTGGAAATGAACATACTCGCCGCAGCTTGCATCACGTCACGGCGACCGACGACCGCTCCCATCGGATATCCGTTCGAGATCGCTTTCGCAAACACGGCCATGTCCGGCGTCACGCCAACGAACTCCTGAATGCCACCGATCCGTGTGCGAAACCCCGCCGACACTTCGTCAAAGATCAACACGACGTTGTGCTCATCGCACAGCGTCCGGACTCCCGCGAGATAACCAGCAGGCGGCACTTCGGAACGCATCGGCTCCATGATGACCGCCGCGACCTCGCCGCGATGGTCATCCAACATTTGGCCGAGCGCCGCGAGATCGCCGAACGGAAACGGCATCGCGGTCCCGGCCAGTGCTTTCGGCACGCCGATCGGTTCGATCCCCGGAAACAAATGCGCGTTGAGGTTTGCCTCGGCATCGAGGTTCGCGGCCAGATACCAATCGTGCCAGCCGTGGTATCCGCAGAAGAGCACCTTGTCACGCCCGGTCGCTCCGCGAGCGATCCGCACGGCGATCGCACACGCTTCGCCACCGCACTTGGCGTAGCGCACCATCTCCGCACACGGGATCGTGCGGCACAGTTCTTCAGCCAGTTCGAGTTCCAGTTCGTTGTTGATCGACGTTCCCAGGCCGAGGCTGATTTGCTGCCTCACCGCGTCATCCACAACCGGATCGCAATAACCCAGGATGATCGCGCCGATGCCGCTCACCCAGTCGATGTACTCATTCCCATCGACGTCCCAGAATCGTGCTCCATTCGCTCGCGCGGAATAAATCGGCGAGACGCCATTCGCGTAACGATTCGGCCGCCGACTGACCAACTGTGTCCCGCCAGGAATCAGCTCCAATGCCCGGCGATACAAGGCCAGCGACTTTTCGACTCGATGAGGCATGATGAACTCCACGTTGTGGCGCTAGCCCACGATGTAACCCGAAGCGTGACAACTTTTTTCATGAAGCGACATAAGTCGTTGGTGAGCATCGCCGCTTCAAGGCGGTCAGAATGAGTTTGACTTGGATCCAACGATGGACGCGTCGATGAGTGCGAGCCCACGTCGGGAGACTGTTGGGACCACCCCCCAACTGGTCAAGTAGCGGAAGTGTTGTTCAATCTGAAGTCGTTGTTTGAACAGCGAGCGTCCAAAGAGCGACTCCCCTTCTAGGAGTTCTTTCAAACGCATCCGGCTGGAGCTTTGGGGGCGATGGCCGCCGCCGCGATGGGGGCCGTAGCGACGTGGCACGACAAGCGGCTTGCCAATCTGCAGCAACACGGCCACGATTTCTCGATAGAGTTCTTGTTCCATGAAGTGACCTCCTGAGTGGGTTGTTCATTTCAGTGGCCATCATGAGATGCAAACCATTAAAGCGCAAGACGTTTCGTGCGATCTCGCAAAAGTTGGTCAGCGAGAGCGAACGGTGATGACGCCGTCGCTCACGCTTCGGGTAGCTTTTGCGGCTTCGCCTCACTTCAACCTGCGAGCAATCATGCCTTGGCTGCAACGGCAACTGCAATTGCCTGCGATGAGTCGCGGGTTTCACCTCATCACCGATCATGTGTTGTCGGCGTTGACTGAATTGAGCCGAGTCGAAGTGGGCTTGCTGCACGTGTTTATTCAGCACACGTCCGCGTCCCTGACGATCAACGAAAATGCTGATCCTGACGTCCCTGCGGATTTAGAAAGCTCATTCAACCACATTGCTCCGGAAAGTTTTCCGTATCGGCATACAGTGGAAGGGCCGGACGACATGCCGGCTCACGTGAAGGCGGCGATGCTGGGCAGTTCGGTGTGGGTGCCAGTTGGAGACGGACGACTTTGTTTGGGAACGTGGCAAGGAATTTACCTGTGCGAGCATCGGAACCAGGGTGGCTCGCGACGTTTGATCCTGACGTTGCAGGGTGAATGGACGGAGGTTTGAAGTGAAGCTCGTGTCAAATTTTTGGAAGAATGCCGCCGGCGCTTTGTTGCGAAGTAGATTCGCCGGAGAAAGTCAGCGACACACGAGCCCGACGCGCCAGCGAGGGATCGCGCCGCTCGATCCTCCAACGACATTTGACTACCTCCCTCGCTGGCGTGTCGGGCTCGTGTTGATCGTCCTCGTTGCGATTGCTGCGGGGTGCCCACAATCTTCGACAACGCCGGTGCCGACAACATCGACGTCATCCGGGGCCGCTGGCGGTGCGACCGGCGGAGCGTCGCCCAGCTCACCGATCCGGTTTGAAGAACTCACCGAACGATCGGGCGTGAAGTTCGCCTACCGCAACGGTGATGACGCGGGCGAAGTGGCGATCCTCGAATCTTTGGGGGGCGGAGTGGGACTGTTCGATTACGACGGAGACGGTGATCTTGATCTGTGCCTGCCCGGTGGGGGGCACCACAGTGCCAAGAAAGCTGACGGCAAGCGTGACGTGCTAGGTTGGCCGCACGCCATTTATTCCAACGACGGTGACTGGCATTTCACCGACGTGACCAACCGGGCGACGGTGCCGCCGTCTTCGCATTACACGCACGGAGCTGCTGCGGCGGACTTCGATAACGATGGCTTCTGCGACGTGCTCATCACCGGATTTGGCGGATTGCAGTTGTTGCACAATCAGGGTGACGGCACGTTTGAGGAATTGGCACAGCCTGCGGGAATGACTGACGCCCTGTGGAGTTCCAGCGCCGCATGGGCTGACTTCAACAAGGACGGAGCGTTGGACGTTTACGTGGCGCACTACGTCGATTGGTCGTTCGATAAGCACCCGCTCTGTCCCGGCCCGAAGCCTGGGACTCGCGAGTCTTGTCCGCCGCGAGAGTTCGAGGGATTACCGGACGTGCTTTATCTCAGCAACGGAGACGGCACGTTTCGAGATGCCTCACAGGAAAATGGCCTTCGTCCGGATGGCAAAGGACTGGGAGTGTTGGCGGCGGATCTCGATTTGGACGGCGACGTCGATGTTTATGTCGGCAACGACACCGTCGCCAATTTCTTGTTTCGCAATGACGGCACCGGAAAGTTTGAGGAAATCGGTCTCGTCAGCGGCACGGCAGTCAATCAATCGGGATCACCCGATGGCAGCATGGGAGTTGATGTCGGGGATTTTAATGGGGACGGATTACCGGATCTGTGGGTGGTGAACTTCGAGCGTGAAAGCATCGCGCTGTATCGCAATGAGAGAAACTGCCAGTTCCAACATGTGAGCCAAGGCAGCGGAGTCACGGCAGTCGGAGCACTGTACGTCGGCTGGGGCACGGCCTTTTGCGACTTCGACAAAGATGGCGACGAGGACACGTTCGTCTCCAACGGTCACGTGATTCGGTATCCGGAGAACGCGCCGATTTTTCAAAAGCCGCTGCTGTTCAACAATATGAATGGGAAGCGGCTGGAAAACGTCGCCGCGGTTGTCGGGCCTTATTTCAACGAGGGACATCAAGGTCGAGGGAGCGCCGCTGGTGACATCGACCGCGATGGAGACATTGACTTGGTCATCTCGCGAATGAATCAACCGGTGGCGCTGTTGTCGAATACAACCGCCGTGGAGAACCACTGGATTTCATTCAAACTAATTGGTCGCACGAGTCCTCGGCTTCCGGTCGGCGCGGTAGTACGGGTGAAAACATCACGGGGCCAGCAAATGCGACAGCTCAAGGGAGGCACCAGCTATGGTTCAACCGTTGATCCGCATTTGTTCTTCGGTCTGGAGGAGAGTTCGACGGCACAATCGGTTGAGATCATGTGGCCGTCGGGTGAAACACAGACGCTGACACAACTGGATGGGGATCGCAGTTGGATCATTCGAGAAGGGTCCGATCCTGTGCTAGAGCCATGAGTGCTGACCATATCTTGTGGCCGGACGCAACATGGCTGACGCCACTTTTCCACTTGTTGACACCTCACTCCAGCGGTCCTAGCATCGCCGGGACTTCGCTGGAAGCCTTTCGCTTCAGACGTTTCGCGACGCCTGCTCCATCTCTCAACGGACATCATCATGCTTGGCGACTACCTGTCTGGCCGCGTCTGCTGGTCCTGGTTTGTGAGCTTCCGCCGAGCCCCCGTGGCTTGGTTCGCGTCTCAGCGGTTGGTGGGGCCGTTTCTGGGATTCGGGGCCTTGGCGGTGATGGGGCTCACTCTTTCCGTAAGTCTCGGCATGGCTGCCGATCGGTCGCCTGAAGTGGAAGCGGCGGTGCAGAAGGGCTTGGGCTTTCTGAGATCCCAGCCCTCTTTGGACCACGAAGCGGGCTTGACGATTTATGCGTTGATTGCCGCCGGAGAACCACCGAATAGCCCGGCGGTCAAGAAGCTCGTCGATCAACTCCTGAAGAAGTTCACCCCAGAAGGGGGGTATGTGCCGGGTGGGCATCACGTCTATGCAGCGGGGATTGACGCGATGGGGCTGACTGCTGCCAATCGCGAGCTTTACCAGCCGCAGATTCAGCTCGTTGCCGACTACATCATGAAGGATCAGCGAGCCAATGGTGCTTTCGACTACGTCGGTGCGCAATTCGGCGGTGACACCAGTATCTCGCAATACGGCATGTTGGGCTTGTGGGCGGCCGCGCGCGCGGGCATCAAAGTTCCCTTAAAAGTGTGGGATCAGACGGCAATTTGGCATATGAAAACCCACTTGAAGGAAGGGGCGTTCGGCTATCACCCTTTGGGGGGCGAAGCCCATCCGTCACACAGTATGACTGTGGCAGGGGTCGGCAGTTTGTGTATCGCCCGCATCTTTCTGACGGACCCCTCGCAGTCGGGGGTCGATCTCAGTGAAACTCTTGATGAGACAGCTAAACCGAAAAAGAAGGACACCAAAGCATTCGGTGTCCTGGAGAAATTGACACCCACTGAAAACGCTCCGACCGACGCCGCGCCGAAAGTCGATCCCGTCGATAACTACAAGCCAACAGTCAGCCGCAGAGAACTTGACGGCCACATTGGCGGTGGAATGGCCTGGCTCAGCAAGCATTACACCATTGATAAGCCGACTGGCTGGCCCATCTATTATCTTTACGGTTTGGAACGCGCAGGGGCATTGACCAATGTCGAAAAACTCGGCGGAAAAGACTGGTACAAAGAGGGCAGCGATCACCTCGTCAAAACTCAGAAACCGGATGGCAGTTGGTATGACCAATCGGGGCCGGTCGCCTCGACCTGTTTCGGCATTCTGTTTTTGACCCGTGCCACGGAAAAAATCGCTCCGGCGGCTCCGGTCGCTCAAGCCAGAAAGGGGGCTCCGACGCTTGCTGGAGGCATGCTTCAGGGGGGACGCGGGTTGCCCACCGACTTGGCGAACGTTGATACCAAGGGAGGGCAGATCAAAGCCAAAGTGATGGACACTCCGTTGGACCGATTGCTCGCTGATCTCGAAAACCCCAAGTCGCAAAATGTGGAAGCGACTCAAGCCGCGTTGGTGGAATCCGTGCAACTTGGTAGTCGCGAAACGCTCATCGGCCAGAAGGAGCTGCTGTTGAAGTTGGCCAAAGACTCGCGGAGTGAAGTACGACGAACGGCCTTTTGGGCACTGGGACGATGCAACGATTTGCGAGTGGTTCCGCTGCTGCTAAAAGGCTTGTTGGACGCCGACTTTGATGCGTCGGTCGAAGCGCGCACGGCGTTGTGTATGCTCAGTCGCCGCCCGCGCGGGTTCGGACTGCTAGACGATGTTCTGGAAAAGGTTCCGGAGTCGGCGACGCCTGATGAACGAGACGCGGTTGTCGAAAAGTGGCGGCGCGAAGATGCCGCTCGTTGGAAAGACTGGTATCAGCGAGTGCGGCCTTACGATGAGCGAGACAACTTGCCGGATTGAGATTCGTAGCACAGGCGGCTCGCCTGTGATTGAATCAGGAGAATTAAGCAGGCGAGCTGCCTGCTCGACGTTGAGCCAGTTTGCTGAAATTGAAACAGATCAGACGAGGTTGTGGTTGTGAGCAGTGCCCCAGAATCCTCCCGACGAAGCCGCGCCATCTCGGTGAGCGTGACGAAGCTTGATCGCACGACCGCGCAACTGATTGCGTTATGCCTCTTCATGGGCTTGGTCTTGCTCTTTCTGATGACGGTTTGGTTTTCCAATCTCAAGCCGTCTCGGATGCTGGCTGCCGCACCGCTGCAAATTACGGATGATGATTTTGGCGGCGACCCGGATGGTGCTCCCGGCGAATCCTTGAAGATCGATTCTCCGGAACCGCCGTCCGCTGATGCACAAGCCGGCGAAGACTTCACCGAAACCGCAGAGATGCCCGATACCGCGCCCACAGATGTCGTGGCCGATGTGGCTGACTTGGCGACAGACATGGTGAACCAGGAAGTCACTGAAGACGGCGATGCGCCTCAAGTCGTTCGTGCATTTATGCCCGCTCCGTTGACGGTGCGTAAACCCGGTAGCTCACAAGGGACCGGAACCAAGCGTGGATTGGGTGAAGGAAAAGGAACGAAGGGCGGTGTCTCGCGCGAGATCCGCTGGCAGGTGAAATTCGCGGATCGAGTGACTCTGGAGGAGTACGCCGCGCAATTGGACTTCTTCGGGATTGAAATGGGCGCGCTCATGCCCGATGGAAAGCTGATTCTCGTTTCGAAATTATCGGAAGCACGTCCGACGACCAAAACAGTGACGAGCGGTGCGGATGAGAAGCGGCTCTATTTCACGTGGCGTGGAGGTCTTCGGAAGGCGGGCGACTTGGAGATCTTTCAGAAGGCGGGAGTCAACGCCAACAACGCGGTCATGATCCTGCACTTCTATCCGCCGGTGACCGAAAACGTGCTCGCGAACATCGAAATCCAATACAAAAATCGCAAGCCGATCGAAATCAAACGCACCTACTTTGTTGTGCGTCGCGCGAAAGATGGTTACGAATTCGCGGTCTCCAGCCAAACCTATTTGAGATAGTTCGCGTCTGCCCGAACGTCAAAGAGCACACTCCTCATGCCGATCCGTTTCCGTTGCCAGAACTGCCGCAAACGAAGCAGCGTTTCCTCCAAGAAGGCCGGACTGTCCGTGGTCTGCCCCAGTTGCGGCAAGCCCACACTGGTCACTCCTGAAGAGGATTCCGCGAACGACAAGTCGGTGTCCGCGAGCAAGCCGCTGCGGCAGGTCGATTTCAGTCCGATCGATGACATCCCCTCATCGCCCAACGCACGACCCGGAGCGACATTCGACTTGCCAGATTCGGATCTCGACGAGGACTCCGATGCGACTCCAGGTTGCGCTCAAGTCTCGATTTGCGATGCCGGTGGCCCGATGGGGTCACGCCCGTTGTCCAAGTCAGCACCGCTGACGTTCGGCCGCCATGCCAGCAATGACGTGGTTATCGACGAAGCGGGCGTGGCCACATTGCATTGCCGCATCAGTTGGAACGGTCGCGATTACGAAGTCACGACGGCCGACAAAGGGGGCCTTGAAGTCAATGGCACGTTGATGCAATCGCGAGTGCTCACGGGTGGTGACGTGCTGCGGATCGGCAGTTTTGACATCGCGTTTGTGCCGGAAGAGGGTGCGAAGAAATCTACGAACCAGGCGCTGCCGTCGATCACTCCACCCAAAGGGACTCCAGCATTGGGGACTCGAAAAGAATCCGCTGCCGCTGACTCCGCCAAGAAAGATGAGTTCGCCGGTTCGCCACCGACGTCAGAACTCACGATGGCGGAAGTACTCGATGACGACGATGAGTTGGAAGTCCTTGACGATGATGATGTCGAGGAAGAGCGAGAAGACCCCAGCGTGCGCAAGGCACGCCGTGAGCGGTTGAAGGCGGGCGAGGAGAACGTGCTGCGCAGCCGCATTGTGCTGGCACTCGGCGGCACGGGAGTTTTATTGGTGCTCGCCAGTTTGGTGTTTTGGTTCTTGGTCAGTCGCGACAAAGTACAGAAAGAATTTGAGGTTGCCAAAGAAGAAGTCGGGCAAGGTCAGTTCGCTACCGGTATCAAGCGGCTGGAAGATTTCATGCAGCATCATGCAGGGCACGCCCTGATTAAGGGGCCGGAAGGCGCTCGCGTGCTGCGTGACAAGGCGTTGATTGAAAAAGAAATTACAGGGACTCCGATGTGGGCCGACGGGCTCAAGGCGTTGAAGGAATTCGTCAACGAACATCGCGATGAGAAGTACTTTGAGGACTTGCGCGTCGATCTGGCGAAATTCGCCAAAAAGATCGCCGTCGAATCACCCAAGACGGCGGCTCAAAACAAAGACCGCAGCTTGCTGGAACTGTCGATCGAAGCGGAGCAATTTTTTGATCGCTTCAGCGGGCCAGATGCGCCAACCGAGGCCAAGCGTGAAATCGCAAAAGCGCGGAGCGATGCCGATGCCACAATCCTCAAGGCCGGCGTTGTGAACGAAGCCTTCACTCAGATCGACGCGGCCATCAAAGCGAATACGCCGTTTCCGGTGGTCTCAACTCGCAAGAAGCTGATTATTCGCTATCCCGACATGAAGACCGACAAGCGTTTGGAAGGCAACCTGCGAAAGACGCTCGAGGTGGCCAAACAGCTTGTCGTTCGTGAAGAGTTGAATCGCGACGCACTCACCGATGATCCGGCGCGAGCGATTCCCAAGCCGCTGACGGTTGCGGTCCGCACGCGTGCTTTGAGTGAAGAACAGTCGGCAAATCGAGTGATTTTTGCGTTGGGGCAAGACGCTTGTTTCGGGCTCGACAGTATCACCGGCGATCCGCTTTGGCGTCGATCCGTTGGCCTCGACACACCGTTCTTTCCCGTCGCGGTCGAAACGTCCAAGTCAGCGGTGTTGCTGTTTGATACCGCTCAAAACCAAGTGCTGTTGCTCGACCGTCGCAACGGTGAACTTCTTTGGCGGCAAATTGTCGAGCCTGTTTCCGGACCTCCCCTTGTCGTGCAGGGTCAGATCTACCTGCCGACGCAGGAAGGCTTTCTTTACAAGATTGATGCGGACTCTGGACGAATTACGTCACGTCTGAAGTTTCCGCAGAAGTTGCTCGCACCACCGATGGAAATCACAACCGCGAATGAGCGGCATCTCGTGGTGATCGGTGATTCGGAATTTGCTTACACGCTTAGTTCGAGTCGGCTGGAGTGCGTCCTCGTTTCGTACCTCGGTCATCAGCCCGGCACCATCGAAGCCGCGCCGCTAGCGATGGGCCAATATCTGTTGCTGGCGGAAAACGATCAGGCGGACTCGTCTCGCTTACGTGCCATCGACGCCGCGAGCCCGCAGACCCGTTTGGCAGACGTCGCGGAGGTTCGTGTCGAAGGACACGTGCGCGATGAATTGGTGCTTCGAGGCAATCAATTATTTGTGACTTCCAGTGGCCCGCGTTTGTCGGTGTTCAACGTTTCCGACGACAAGAATCAACGCACGCTGGCTCCTGTTTCGACCTTGCAGATTCCGACCAGTTTTTCCGGAGTGGGACACCTTGCGGCGGGTGCTGATGGGCAAATCTGGCTCGCGATCGGTGCCTTACGCAAAGTGCAGTTGAAGACCGATATCTTGCAGTTAGACCAGCAGCAAGTGGCTGTCGGTCAAAGCACGCAACCGATTCAAATGATCGGGCGGTCGTTGTATGTAGGCCGTCAATTGCCAATCAGCTCGGCGGTCCATCTCACGCAAGCCGATGGCGAATCGATGCAGAGCAACTGGAAGACGATCGTCGGCTCCAGCTTGCTGGCGGTGACCGCGGGTGCCGATGGGCAACTCGTTGGCGCGTCAAATGGCGGAGATACGTTTTTAATCAGCGCGAATGAAGTGGCGAACGGCGGCTTCCGAGCACGTGCGGAACAACAACTCAAACTTCCCGACAACGCGGTCGATCCGTTGAATGCGGTTCCGTTGGCGGATGGCCGGCTCGCCGTTTGGATCGGCGGAGCGGATGGCAAGCTGTGGGTGGTCGGGCCGACCGGACAACCACAGACGGAAGTGGCACTCACGCAATCGCTGGAATGTGCTCCGCTCCGATTCGCGGGAGGCATCCTGCTGCCGCTCGCTGGACGACTGAAATTGGCAGGACGGACGAGCGGAGCACCGTGTGATGATTTTCTTCTGCCCGTGAACACGGCTGATGATGCTCCCGCGCGGAAGTGGCGGCATCTGGTGGCGATTGATGACGATTCACTCTTTGTCATCGACAGCGTGGGCAAACTTTCCAAGTTGCAGTTCCGCACCGGTGATAAGTGCTTCTTCCAAACGATCACGTCGCTCGATTTCCCGCAGCCGATTGACGTCTCTCCGACGATCAACCAGGGGCGGCTGCTAACCGTTGATGCCGCCGGAACACTGCGGGTTCTGGATGTCACCGCGATGGAAACCCGCGCGGAAATCTCGCTCGGTGGCCCGGCCTCAAAACCGCTGTGGGTTCAAGGTTCGTTGTTGTTGGCCGAAGTCGGTCGGCAAAAACTCGTGGCGTTTGATGCGGCTCAACCCAAGCAGCCGTTGTGGACTTTCGAGCTGAAGGGAAACGGACTTGTCGGCTCACCGCTACTGATCGAGAACGCTTTGATCGCCGTTCAGCAGAACGGTGACGTCCTGCGTCTGGAGCCGAAGACCGGCAAGTTGGAAAAGAAAACTTCGCTCGCTCAGACGATGACTCATGGCCCGATTCGTCTGGGCAACTTGCTGGTGGCGATCGCGGCTGACGGCAGCCTGCATCACGTTGAATCACTGGTTCCCGAATTGCCGCAGACGAAAACTGAACCTGCGAAAACTGAACCTGCGGCGGATAAACCAGCGGAAGAGAAACCGGCAGAGAAAAAAGACGAGAAGCCAGCAGAAGACAAACCCCCGAAAGAGGAGAAGCCTGCGGCTGACGACAAGCCGAAAGACAGCGAGAAAAAAGACTCGAAGGATGAACTCGAGCAGAAGGGCGAATCACCAGACAAAGTGAGCGAGAAGAAGAGCACCGAGAAGACTGACTCACCAAAGGCAGACTGACTGATGGCTGATTCTTTACGCCCCACCTTTGCCGTTGCCGACATCGTCACGACGGCGATTCCCGACGACGAGCGATTGTGGGTTCCGCAGGCTCCCAACATTTGGTTTCGACCGCTGTTGCTCAATACCGTTCAGGGAGAGTGGGTCAATCTGCTGCGAGTGCGTCGATCGGGAATCCTCAGCAAGCATCGGCATCCAGCTCCAGTGCATGGCTATGTTATCAAAGGAACTTGGCGATACCTCGAACACAACTGGATTGCGAAAGCGGGTGACTACGTCTTTGAACCGCCTGGGGAAATTCACACTCTGACGGTCGATTCGGACGACGAGATGATCACGCTGTTTCACGTTTGTGGAGCTTTGATTTACTACAACGAAGAGAACAACGCCTGCGGTTACGATGACGTGCATACCAAAGTCGAAATGTGTCGCCGCCACTTTGAAGCCGTCGGCCTGGGTGCGGATTACGTGAAGCAGTTCATTCGATAGATGAAAGTAACAAGATCCCAGAGCTTTCGCCGCAGCAAACCGAACAATGGACCACACCAACTCACAGGGCTATCATCGCTCGCGATTTGCCGACCAATACAACGAACACACAATTCTGAATCACGACCGAGAACGATTATGAATGCCAATAAAATCGCACAGATGTTGGAGGCTTGGACCTACCTCTTTCTGGTAGGCAACTTCATCTTGGGGCTGTATTGCGTGATCCTCGTGCAACTGCGGCTGCGAAAACTGCGGTTCCGCAAAGAGGCACAGCAGATCGAGTTTCTTGAAACGATCCTCGATCATCTCAAGGCGGGCGAATACCGCGAGATCGAAGATCTGTGCGAAGGGGACCAGCGAGCATTGCCGCAGTTGGCCTTTGCCGCAGTTTCCAACCGCAAGATGGGTTACGAACCACTCAAGCAGTATGTCAGCGAGTTGTTGCAACGAGACATCTTCGGCGATATCGAATCGCGCGTCAGTTGGATTGCGACCGCCATCCGAACCGGCCCGTTGTGGGGGTTGTTCGGCACGGTGCTGGGCATGATGGCCGCGTTCGGCGAAATCGGATCGGGTGCGAAAGTGGAAGCCCACACGATTGCCGATCGAATCGCCGTGGCCTTGATCTGTACCGCAATGGGGTTGGCGACCGCGATCCCTTACGGATATCTGCTCGCCGCCATCAACATCAAAGTCCGTATGTTGCAAGACTCATTGACGTCGGGAATCATGCGAGTGCTTGAGCACTTCAAGCCGGTCAAGCAAAAGTCCCACGGCGTCCGCGTGTAGTTTCCTGTCTTAGGCGAGCGGGGTGGCGTCAGCCCCCCGGTTGTTCTTTCGAATAAGACTTCCAGAAAGCGACGATCATGGCAGGCGGCGGTGGCGGCGAAGCGGCTCCCAGTAGTTCCCCCAATCCACTCGGTGGAAAAGGGGGCATGCCCCCGCGTAAAGGGGCTCCGGGTGGCGGCACCGATGTCGATTTCACCCCGATGGTCGATCTCGTCTTCATGATGAATATCTACTTCCTCGTCACGTCGCTGACGGCGATCGCGCCGGAAATCGACCTGCCGTTGGCCAGTCACGTGGTGGCGATTGACGAGAGCAAATCGACTCCCATCGTTGTTGTCGTTGCTCCCGACGGGAAGACCTCGATCGTCACTGCCGGTGACGAAAAGGGGAAGCTGACTGATCCGGACGAACAAATTGAAAGCGTGCAGAAGGCAGTCGAGAAGGGAGTCCGCGACAGCAGAGCGGACGTCGTGATCCGTGCCGAACGAAGCGTGAAGTTGCGAGACATCTCGCGTCTCTCGATCGCGGCGTCCAAAGTCGAAGGTTCCAAGCTGTTTGTCGGTGTGCTGGAAAACGTCAAGAAGTGAGTCGTCATGTTGATCGAGTTTGAGTGCGTCTCCTGTGGCAAGCCCCTCGCGGTTCCCGAAACCGCGTCCGGTCGCCGCGCGCGCTGTCCGCTCTGTCAGACGACGAACTCCGTTCCTGACTTCAGCGCAGACGACGAAGATGATGACGAGCACGACGACGATGACCACGACGAGGGGATTCACAAGCCGCCGAAAAAAGAGTACCACGACCTCGTCGATATGACGGCGATGGTGGATATCGTCTTCTTCCTGCTGATCTTCTTTTTGATGACCTCGCTCTACACGCTCAAGCCGGCGATCCCGATGCCGAAGACGGAACAAGCAGGGGCTGGAAGTTCCACAAGTTCCTCTGACGGCGATAGCGATGTGGTGACGGTACGCATCGATGAAAAAGATGTGGTCCATGTGGACGACGTGATGGTGGCGACAGATCGCGATCTGCGCGACAAGTTGTCTGATCTCGTGCGCAATGGTGCCGGTGCAAAGACGTTGAAAATCAACGGCAGTCCCGATGCGACACATGGCACGCTGGTCATGGTGATGGATGCCGGTGCTGCGGCAGGGATGGCGAAGGTCCAACTTTCGATCAAATCGAATGACGATCTCTGAGTTCATTCGGAGCTTGAATTCATGCAGTACCGCAGGCTTGGTTCGAGCGGCTTGCTGGTGTCCCCCATTTGTTTGGGGACGATGACCTTCGGCACTCCGGTCGCCGAGGCGGATGCCATTCAGTTGACTCACGCGGCGATGGATTTGGGGATCAACTTCATCGACACGGCCAATGTGTATGAGGGCTATGCCCGCTACCTCGGCAGCTCCGGCGGAGTTGCGGAAGAGATCGTTGGTAAAGCTCTTGTCGGACGGCGCGACAAGGCGATTGTGGCCACGAAAGTCTGCGCGCCTGTTGGCCCCGGTCCACAGGATCGTGGATTGTCCGCCACTCACATTTTGCGAGAAGTCGAGCGCAGTCTGCGACGGCTGCAAACGGATTACATCGACCTCTACATCATCCATTGGCCCGATCTCGCAGTTCCGCCAGAGACGACGTTGGCCGCCATCGATCAGACCGTGCGATCCGGCAAGGTGCGGTACTTCGGCATCTCCAATCATTCGGCGTGGCAGATGTGCGAGTTCCTGTGGCTGGCCGATCGCAACGGCTGGCCGAAGGCGGTCTCGTCGCAGATTCCCTTCAGCTTGCTGCGTCGCGAGTTTCAGCACGATCTCGATTTCTGTCGCAAGCACGGCATCGGTGTCACGCCCTATCAAGCGTTGCAAGGCGGTTTACTCACCGGCAAGTACCGGCGCGGCCAGCCTCCGCCGAGCGACTCACGAGCTGCCGAGAAGCCCGACTGGATTTGGAAGCTCGATGATCCGCTCTTCGACAAGCTTGAAGGGGCCGAGTCGCTGGCGAAAGAACTCGGCGTGCCGATGTCGCAATACGCTCTGGCTTGGACGCTGACGCAACCAGCAATCACGTCTCCCATCGTCGGCGTCAAACGCCTCGACCAAATTCAAGACGCCGTCGCTGCCGCCAATGTGCAACTTCCGACCGAACACCTGAAGCGGCTCGACTCGATTTGCTCACCGCCGTGGAAGCAACACGATCCGATTCGCGGGTAAGCCAGCACTCAACGGATGCGATTGGCGACATCGACACCGACTTGTTCCGTCGTTTCGTGGCCTCCCAAATCGGGAGTTTTCGGCCTATTGGACGCCAGTGTGTCGCTCACCGCTTGATGAATCGCGACTGCCGCTGAATCGAGTCGCAAATGCTCGAACATCATCGCGACCGACAGGATCGCCGCGAGCGGATTGGCGATGCCTTTGCCGGTGATGTCGGGGGCGGAGCCGTGGACCGGTTCGAACATGCTGGGGTGGCGGCGAGTCGGGTCGATGTTGCCGCTGGCGGCGAGGCCCATGCTGCCGACGATGATCGCGGAGAGGTCGGTCAGGATGTCGCCAAAGAGGTTGCTGGCCACGACCACGTCGAACGATTCGGGGCGGCGGACGAATTCCATCACGGCGCGGTCGATCAGCAGCGATTCGGTGGCGATGTTGGGGAACTCGGCGGCCACGCGCGCGAAGCATTCGTCCCACAGGACCATGCCGTAGCCTTGAGCGTTGCTCTTGGTGATCGACGCGACGCGCTGCCGCGGCCGAGTCGCCGCTTTCTCGAACGCCGCGCGGATGATCCGTTCGCAGCCTTTGCGAGTGAACACGCTGGTTTGAATCGCCGACTCTTCGGGCATCCCGCGATACAGGAAGCCGCCGATGTTGGCGTATTCCCCTTCGGTGTTCTCGCGGAAGACGAGCATGTCGATGCTCCCCCCCGGCTTGTTTCGCAGCGGGCTTTCGACGCCGGGATACAGATACGCCGGCCGCAAGCAGACGCACTGATCGAACCGCCGCCGAATCGGTAACAGCAACCCGTTGAGCGTCACGTGATCCTGCACGCTCGGATGCCCGACCGCTCCCAGCAAGATCGCATCGAACGGCTTGGGCTTGAAAAAGGGGGGCTTGAAAAAGGGGACAGGTCCATTTTGTGCGGAGCACTCTTCGGGCTGTTCCAGCAAAATGGACCTGTCCCCTTTTTCAAGCCCGGCCAGCGTGTCGAGATAATCGGCCGGAGCCATCCGCCCGTTTTGAAAGTAGTAGTCGGTCCCCCACGGAAAGTGAGTCCACTCGCAGCGAGCATCCGACTTCGGAGCCGCCGTGTCGGCGACTCGAATCGCTTCGGCGATCACTTCCGGCCCAATGCCATCACCGGCGATGACGGCGATGCGAAACGTTTTGGTCATGATTCATTCAATCTGCAAAGAGTTCATGGAGCAGTCGTCGGACTTCGACACGCACGAGTTCGGAGAGCCAGAGTGAGGAGTGATCGAGTCGGTCGATCAACGATTCCGCTTCGGTTCGTGAAAGTTGGCCCTGGCCAGCAATCCAGAGGACAACACCGAGAGAGCCATGTGATTCGACGCCCAGTGATCCCGCCAATTTGCGAGCGGCAGCGTCGTCCGTCAGAAACCAATCTGGTTTCAATTCCTCTGTCACGGCGAGCGACTCGGCTTCGCCGATCTGCAAGATTCCAGATCGTACCCACGAGTTGCCTTGTTGTGTTGCTCGGATTGAAGGCTCCACCACGTTGATCCATTCCGGGATAACATTCGGGCGAAGCTCAGCAGGTTGTTCTTGCCATTCCCGCAGCACTTGTGGCGTCACGTAAATCTCGCCAATGGTCGGCAAGAGATACAATGCTTTCGCCTCCAACAAGTGAATCAACGGCCCTGTGTCCGCGATGATGACCTTCATCGTTTCGCCGCTCGCCGTGCCCACTCAACGTCTTCCAACTGCTGCTGTTCTTGCAGTTGCAGCCGTCGTGAATTCAAAAACTCGCGCACCGCCTGACAAACCGCCTCTTGCGGATCGGTGAACCAGCCAGCCTTCACCGCGTTATCCACATCCGTCGCTAGGTTTTCGGGTAGTTCCAGCGTCATCGTTTTCATGAGACAACCTCTCGAACAGTTCGTCTCCGACGAGTTTGAGATGCTTGTTGACGTCAAACAGATCGGGTTAAGTCGGTGCAATTTAGCCAGCTAGCGGATGATACTCGATACCGGGAGGCAATATGCTTCGTCGTGGAAGGGCCAAGCGATGTTTGCGACAACGCGGTGGAGTCTGGTGCAGGCGGCGGGGGGTGAGCGATCGACTCCGGCTCGTGAGGCGTTGGGATCGTTGTGCGAGACGTATTGGTTTCCGATGTATGCGTTCGCTCGGCGGCGCGGGTTGTCGCCAGAGCAAGCCGAGGATCGCACGCAATCGTTCTTCGCGTTTGTGCTGGAAGGGAATGTCATCGCGCGAGCGGATCGGCAGCGCGGACGGTTTCGGTCGTTCCTGTTGAAGTCGTTGCAGAACTTTTTGATGACCGAGCAGCGGCATGACGACGCTCAGAAACGGGGCGGCGGGCGAGTCATCTTGTCGCTCGATGTCGCTCAGGCTGAGAGCCGTTATGTGCATGAGCCGGTCAGCCACGAAACTCCGGAACGGCTGTTCGAGCGGCAGTGGGCGTTGACCGTCCTGCAAACGACGCTCGACAAGCTGCGAGCCGAATACCGCTCTGAAAGCCGAGGCGACTTGTGTGAATCGCTCGAACCGCATCTGCACGGGGACGAGAACCGGATGCCGTACCCGGAACTCGCCGAGCGATTCGGCCTATCCGAAGAGGCGATCAAATCCGCCGCCCACCGCCTGCGACGCCGCTATCGCGAACTCCTTCGAGCCGAAGTCGCCGAGACACTGTCTGATCCAGCAGATATCGATGATGAACTGCGCAGTTTGATGAAGGCCGTCGCGACTTAGGAGCGAGCAAATCTGGCCGGGCAGGCTCGCTTGGACCGGCTTGGCAAGGTGGAGACTTTCGAGTTTCCTCGAACGGCGACGATCCACTATGCTCCGCCCCGTCCACAGCGAGTGGACCATTTCCCAGGGTACTCCGACACGGACGTCATTCAGCCAAAGGATTGGCGATGTACAAGCTCTTGCTTTGCCAGCGGTATCTACGAACGCGGTTTATCGCGTTAGCCAGCATCATCAGCGTGATGCTCGGCGTGGCCACAATGATTGTGGTCAACAGTGTGATGTCTGGTTTCGGCACCGAGATGCGGAACCGCATTCACGCGATCTTGGCCGATACGGTGATCGAATCGATCAGCTTGGACGGCGTCTCTGATCCCGATCGTTGGATTCGAATCATTCGCGATGCGGGAGGCGATGACATCGCCGCCTTGGCAGCGACAGTCGAAGTCTACGGCATGATGACGTTTGATTATCGCGGTCAGTCCGTGACAAAGCCGGTCACGCTGATCGGTATTCAGCCCGCCACGAAAGCCGCCGTCTTTCCGGACGACAGCTCGTTCCAGAATTGCCTGGATAGTTACATCACCATTCGCGAGCGTGGCAAAGTTGTTCGCCAGCCGCTTCGGGGCGCAGATGTTCCACCCGGTTGGGAATTGACGGCGGATGCGGCCACTTATCGCAGCGACATGATCGAACGGCAGCGCGTTTTCATCGAACAACGTCTCCGCGAACAAGAGATTGAACGCCGCGAATCCAAAGAGTCTGATGACGAGACTCCGTTTGATGTGTCAGAAACCAAGGAAAACTCCGTTGCCTCGACGAAGTCGAAGAAACGGGCGGTTGGATCGGACCCGTTTGCGGATCGGACGGTGAATGATTCTGAAGACTCACCGTCACCAGAGTTCGGAGCACATGACCCTGCGACTCCCGAAGTCGATCAGGCAGCTCCGCAGCCTGCGCGAGTCATCGTCGGTGCGGGCTTGATCGAGTTCATCTACGAAGATCAGGAACTCGGCGAATCCAAAGTCATGCGAATGAGGAAACCGGGTGACGATGTCATGCTCAGCACGGTGACTGCCGGCCGACCCGAAGCGTGCCGCTTTCATGCGACGATCGTTGATGTGCTCAAAACGGGCATGAGCGAGAACGACGGCAACTTGGTGTTCTGCAATATCGAGGAACTGCAACGAGCCCGCGGCATGATCGATCCTGTGACCGGCGTCGGGGCGATCACGTCGATTCAGATCAAGCTGAAGAACTACGACCGAGCAGCGGATGTGGTCAAACGCCTGCAATCCGCCTTGCCGCCGGGCCTGTTTTCCGTGCGGACATGGGAGCAAAAACAAGGCCCGCTCCTGGCGGCCGTTGAGATTGAAAAGGCGATTTTGAACGTCCTGCTGTTTCTCATCATTGCCGTTGCCGGATTCGGAATTCTGGCGATCTTCTACATGATTGTTGTCGAGAAAACGCGCGACATTGGTATCCTCAAAGCGCTCGGTGCCAGTTCGCGCGGCGTGATGACGATCTTCCTCTCCTACGGTCTCGCGTTGGGGATCGTCGGCAGCGGAGTTGGCGTTGTGCTCGGTCTGCTCTTCGTGCATTACATCAACGAGATCGAGGCTGGACTGACGTGGATCACCGGTCGGAAGATCTTTGATGAGACGATTTACTACTTCCCTAGAATTCCCACGGATGTCAGCGTTCTGATGGTGGTGACGGTAGCGTTTTCGGCGATGGCCATCGCGGTCCTCGCCAGCGTTTTACCAGCTCGCCGTGCAGCGCGGCTGCATCCCGTTGAGGCATTGCGGTACGAGTAATTGACTTAGTGTAGACGACTCTCGCCGAGAGTCGTTCGCGCGGTGAGCGAAGCTCGCCGCGTCCGCACTCGGCGAGTGCGGACTACACCTAAAACAGGGAGGCCATCATGCCGGAAGTTTTGAGTTTGAATGAAGCCCTATTGAACGAGTCAACGGCCTCACGGAGTTCACGACCGATGCTCTCGACTGCAACTCACTTATCAACTGTGGCACTCGAAAAATCGTACCGCAAAGGACCGCTCAAAATTCCAGTTCTGCGCGGTGTAGAGATCAGCGTCCGTAAAGGGGAGTTCTTGTCGATCGTCGGTCAGTCGGGATCGGGCAAGAGCACGCTGCTGCATGTCATGGGGCTGCTTGATTCACCCAGCGTCGGCGAAGTGTTGCTCGACGGCGATCGCATCGACGACCTGCCGCAGCAGACTCGCGACGAGATTCGGAATCGCGTCTTTGGTTTCGTCTTCCAGTTTTATCACTTGCTGCCTGAGCTCAACGTTTTAGAAAACGTGCTGACTCCGTTGATGATCCGGCATTCGTTCCTGAGCTATTGGGGTCGGCGGAATGAGTTCCGCGAACGGGCGTGCGAGATCCTCGAAAAAGTCGGCCTGACGCATCGCCTCAAGCACAAACCGAGCGAACTATCCGGCGGCGAAATGCAGCGTGCGGCGATTGCGCGAGCGCTCGTTGCCAAACCGGAAATCCTGCTGGCCGATGAACCGACCGGAAACCTCGATGCGGGGACCGGACAGGAAATCATGGGCCTCATGCGCAGCCTCAACGAGGACGAGGGCTTGACGGTTGTGATGGTCACGCACGACGAGCAATTGGCTCGATCCGCTCACCGCATGGTCCGATTGAACGAAGGCCGGCTGGAAATCCTCAGCGGAGCCGCGTGAAGTTTTCGGCGACCACTTTTCTTTCATCTGAGCGGTGTCTAACTTCCTCCGCCCACGAATCAGACAGGCGAGCGGGGCGGCGTCAGCCCTCCGGTTCTGTGAACTAAACCTGTGGCGA
>JANNDA010000870.1:0-9592 GCA_031387195.1 Planctomyces sp.
CGCGCAGCAAAGCACTCGCCGAGCAAGCGGTGCTCGCGGCGAACGGACGTGACGGTCTGGCGACATGCGCGTTGCGACCACATTTGATTTGGGGACCTCGCGATACACAGTTGATTCCGCGATTGATCGAACGGGCCCAGCGAGGACAACTTCGGCGAGTGGGTGACGGCAAGAATCTGATCTCGATGGTTTACGTTGAGAACGCTGCGCGAGCCCATCTGCAAGCGGCGGATGCGTTGAGCCTCTCGTCGCCAGTCGCCGGGCAAGCGTACTTCATCAACGAGCCGGAGCCGGTCAATCTGTGGGACTGGATCAACACGCTGCTTGATCGCGCGGGATTGCCGCCGATCACGAAGAGCCTCTCGGCGGGTGCGGCAGCGACGATCGGCGGAGTGCTCGAAGCGGTCTACGGCCTGTGCCGAATTTCGTCCGAGCCGAGGATGACGCGATTTCTCGCGTCACAACTGAGCCGCTCGCACTGGTATCGGGTCGAAAAGGCTCAGCGCGATTTTGGCTTTGAGTCAGTGGTCTCTGTCGAGGAAGGGCTGCGGCGACTGTTTAACGTAGCACAGGCGGCTCGCCTGTGATTCCGCCCGAAAGTAACCCGAAGCGTCAGCGAGGGCGAACGCTCAAAAACGCACCCAATTCGTCGTCACTTGGAGCACCCGCCCTCGCTAACGCTTCGGGTTACTTTCGCGGAATCTTCGCCGCACTACCGTTTTTCCAACGGCAAGAACGGACGGAGCGTCGGCCCGGTGTAGACCTGACGTGGGCGGTTAATCCGGCTGCCGGAGTCTTCGCTCTGCTCTTTCCAGTGAGCGATCCAGCCGGGGAGGCGACCCAAGGCGAACATGACCGTGAACATGTTCGTGGGGATGCCCATCGCGCGGTAAATGATGCCGCTGTAGAAATCGACGTTCGGGTACAGCTTGCGCTCGACGAAGAACGAATCGCTCAACGCGACCTCTTCCAGCTTCTTGGCGATATCTAGCAACGGGTCATTGATCCCCAATTGGCCGAGGACTTCGTCGCAGGTCTTCTTGAGGATCGTCGCGCGTGGATCGAAGTTCTTGTAGACGCGGTGTCCGAAGCCCATCAGCTTGAAGTTGCTGTTCTTGTCCTTGGCGAGATCCACGTACTTCTTGTAGTTGGCTCCGTCATTGCGAATCTGCTCCAGCATTTCCAACACACTCTGATTGGCACCGCCGTGCAGCGGACCCCACAAGGCGCAGATGCCGGCCGAGATCGTGGCGTACAAGTTCGCTTGACTGCTTCCCACGATTCGCACCGTGGAAGTGCTGCAATTCTGCTCGTGATCAGCGTGCAGGATCAGCAGTTTGTTCAACGCTTTCACCCACAGATCGTTGACGTGGTATTCCTCGCAAGGGACGGCGTGGATCATGCGCAAGAAGTTGGCGCAATACGACAAGTTGTTTTGCGGATAAATCGTGGGCTGACCGATCGACTTTTTGTAAGCGTAGGCGGCGATGGTTTTGGTCTTGGCCAGCAGCCGAATGATGTGCTGATCCGAGTCTTCGCCGGGGACTGGCGGGTAATACGTGGAAAGCGACGCGGCCATCGAACTGAGCACGGCCATTGGGTGTGCCGTCGGCGGGTAGCCTTCGTAGAACTTCTTCATGTCCTCGTGAATCATGCTGTGGCGCGTGAGCTTCTCGCGAAAGACCGTGAGTCCTTCTTTATTCGGGAGTTCGCCATAGATCAGCAGGTGAGCCACTTCCACGAACGAGGCGTGTTCAGCCAAGTCGGCGATGTCATAGCCGCGATAACGCAGAATTCCCTGCTCACCGTCGATGAAACAAATTGAACTTTTGCACGACCCAGTGTTGCCATAGCCGGAATCGAGCGTGATCGCTCCGGTCTTGGCTCGCAACGTGGTGATGTCGATGCCCACTTCCCCTTCGCTACCGACGACGACGGGGAATTCGTATTCCTTACCAGCAAGAATCAGCTTCGCAGTGTCCATGTTGTCCTGTGCTTAATTTGGCCGGTGAAACCGGCGTCAAACGGAGGGCCGAGCGTTCTGAGCGGGGGCGTATTGTGGTGGCGATGCTGAGAAATTTCCAATCAGCCCTCCAGCAATCGCGTCACGAGTGCCGTCCAGCCGGTTTGATGAGACGCTCCGCAACCGCGGCCGGTGTCGCCGTGGAAGTATTCGTAGAACAAAACCAAATCGCGCCAGTAGGGGTCTTCGGCATAGCGGCGCTCGTCGCCGTGACACGGACGTTGCCCCGATGGATCGGGCAGAAAGAGGTTTGCTAGGCGGCGCGAGAGTTCCCGCGCGACTTCCTTCAACGTCATCCAGACTCCCGAACCCGTCGGACATTCGACGAGGAACTCATCGCCGTAGAAGTGGTGGTAACGTTCCAGCGCCTCGATCAACAGATAGTTCACCGGAAACCAGATCGGCCCACGCCAATTCGAGTTCCCGCCGAAGAGGCCGGTCGTGGATTCACCGGGAACATAGTCCACGCGCAGCTCGTTCCCACCAACTTTCAGGACGAACGGTGCTGAGGCATGAACCTTGGACAACGCGCGCACGCCATACGGCGACAGGAATTCGTTTTCATCGAGCACTCTGCGGAGCACGCGCTGCAAACGAGACTTCGACGGGATCGCCAGCAACAAGCGGTTGTCAGCGTTTGAGTCAGTGTGCGGGCCGGGTTCGCAAATCGTGATTTGCTTCGCGAGGTCTTTGCGATTGTGGAGGAACCAGTCCATCCGATGTTTGAAACCCGGCAGGCGATCCAGCGTCTGTTTGTCCAAAACTTCCACCGCAAACAACGGAATGATCCCCACCACCGACCGAATCCGCAGGGGCATCCCGGAATCGCCCATCTTCAGTTCGTCGTAGTAAAAACCATCGACCTCATCCCACAGACCGGTTCCCCCCAGCGTGTTCATCGCATCGGCGATGGCCACGAAATGCTCGAAGAACTTTGAGGCGATGTCTTCATAGCTGGGATCTTCAGACGCGAGTTCCAGCGCCATCGCCAGCATCGTTGAGCAAAAGAACGCCATCCACGCGGTGCCGTCCGCTTGTTCCAAATGTCCGCCAGTCGGCAACGGTTGCGAGCGATCGAACACGCCAATGTTGTCGAGTCCGAGGAATCCCCCGGAGAACAGGTTGTTTCCCTCGACGTCTTTCCGGTTCACCCACCACGTGAAGTTGAGCAGCAGTTTCTGAAACGTGCGGGCCAGGAAGAGGCGGTCTCGTTTTCCGCGCGGTCCCGTCTGTTTGTAAACGCGCCAGCAGGCCCAGGCATGGACCGGCGGGTTGACGTCCCCGAAGGCGAACTCATACGCCGGTAACTGACCGTTGGGGTGCATGTACCATTCGCGCAGAAACAGCACGAGTTGGTTCTTGGCGAACTCACCATCAATGTGGGCGAAGGGGATCATGTGAAACGCCAAATCCCAAGCGGCGTACCACGGATATTCCCACTTGTCGGGCATGCTGATGACGTCGCGATTGAAGAGGTGCGACCAATCGCGATTGCGGCCTCGGCGACGCGCGTCCGGAGGCTTCGGCTGATTCTCGTCTCCTTTGAGCCACTGCGGCACGACGTAGTGATAGAACTGCTTCGACCAGAGCAATCCCGCCATGGACTGCCTCGCGACGTTCCTGGCCTCGCGCGACAGCGACTTGGGCAACTTCGTTTCGTAGAACGCATCCGCCTCAAGACGCCGAGTGGTGAAGAGGCTGTCGAACTCCTCGCCAAACGCGGTTTTCGGCGTCCAGGTTTTCTCGTTCGTCGCGGTCAAACGGAGTCGCAGCTCGCAGGAAGAATGCGGTGCCACCGTCAACACGTACCACGGCGCGGCTTTCGTTCCGCTGCGATTCGGATTCACGGCTCCCAGCTTGCCCCGCACCACTCGATCATGAAACGCATCCTTTACAAACGGTTGACTGTTCGAGAGACCGAAGAGCCGTTCCGAGTTGGTCACGTTGTCGGTGAACAGCCACTTGGGCGAGGTTTCCGGAGTCGTGCCTGGTGCCGCTGCGAATGAAAACTCGCCGAGCACTTCATGCCACACATGCACGGTGCCGTCCGGCTGCAACTTCATGCCGGGGACTTTTTCCGTCTCTTCGTCATGTCCCTGCCAGGACCACGTATTGCGAAACCAGAGCGTCGGCAACACGTGAATGGTCGCCGGCTCCGGACCACGATTGGCCAGCGTGATACGGATCAAAATGTCTTGCGGCGCGGCCTTCGCGTACTCGGCTTTGACGTCGAAATACCGATCGCCGTCGAAGACTCCCGTGTCGAGCAATTCAAACTCGGGCTGATGCTTCCCACGTCGGCGGTTCTCATCGACCAGCCGCGCATACGGGAACTCCGCCTGCGGATATTTGTAGAGACCTTTCAGATACGAATGCGTCGGCGTCGAGTCGAGGTAGTAATACAGTTCCTTCACATCCTCGCCGTGATTTCCTTCAGGCCCCGCCAAACCAAACAGCCGCTCTTTCAGGATCGAGTCTTGACCGTTCCACAACGCGAGCCCAAAACAGAGTCGTCCTTGCCGATCGCAAATCCCCAGCAGCCCATCTTCACCCCAGCGATAAGCTCGACTGCGGGCGTGATCGTGAGTGAAGAAACTCCAGCACTCGCCGTGTTCGGAGTAGTCTTCGCGAACCGTTCCCCACTGCCGCTCGGAGAGATACGGTCCCCAGCGTTGCCAATCGCCAGAACGATCATGCGCGGCAGCCAGACGTTGTTCTTCCGCAGTGAGCACAGAGTGGGCAGGGGCTGTTGCTGACATAAGATTGACCAGACCTCAAACAACCGACGTCACCTAGACCTCATCGAGCTTGCCTCATCGGTCTCTACATCACTCGACGAAGCCGACAGATTCATAGCCGTCATCGCTCCGCGTGACGAGCCGGAGACAAGGGTAACAGTCGTTCGGAGTCATGGGTAACAAGTTGAGCGGGGCTGATCGGCGGCGGGATGCAGGCGAGGGGAATTCAGCGATTGTCGTCTTTCGCTCCGCGAAAGAACGTCCTTTCGCGGAGCGAAAGGGGACAAAGTCAGGGCCATGTGGTCTCTTCACCATTCGGTTTCCCGATTCTGGTGGATTGCCGAGGCGTTGTTTCATCCGTGGGCCGGCTTTGCCATCCGTGGTCAGCACGGTTCATTACGAGCGGTTGGTTGTCACCGGAGCCGGGCGTTGAATTTCCAGGACTCCGCCGGGCTTGTGGGCATCGCGGATGAAGCTGCGGAGTTGCAGGATCGGCGGGCCGAGCAGCAGGATGAAGACCGGCGGAGCGAGGCAGATCACCACCGGGAAGAGCAGCTTGACGCTGGTCTTGTTGGCTCGTTCTTCGGCTCGTTGGCGGAATTGGCGGCGGATGCCGTCGGCGAATTCGGTCACGGCGGTGGCGACGTGAGTTCCCGTCCGTTCGGACTGAGTTACGAGATTGGCCAGAGCGTTCACGTCCGGAGCGTTCATACGCTTCGAGAATTCTTTCAACGCTTTCGCCATCGTGTCCGCTTCGGCGTGACGGCGCACGACCTCCAGTTCGACGGAGACATCCGGATGGAAGATGTCGATCTCGCGAGCGACTCGCAGCAGCGAGTCGCGCAACGAAAGGCCGCCGGTCAGACACATGCGGATAATGTCCAGCGCGTCGGGGAGTCCTTTAAGAATGCGGTTCAGCCGATTGTTGGCTTGGCCGCGCAACAGATTGCGTGGGATCAAATACGCGAAGCAAGTCACGACCAACGTCACCAGCACGATGCCTCGCGGCAGTGGCGTCGTGGGGTCGGCGAGGATCGCCAGAATGCCTCCGGAGAAGATGGTTCCCAGCACCAGAAAGTTGCGGGTCGAGAGGAATTCAATCGCGGCGTTGTTGCCGTAGAAACCGGCGCGTTTGAGGTCTTGGGTCAGCGAATCGAGTTCGGCCTCAGGCATCGGGATCACACCGGAGAGGTGGATTCGCCAACGGCTGGGGCGGCCGAGGCCAACTTTCATTTCGAGATCGGCGACGTTGCGCACGCGCTGTCGCGAGCGGACGATGCTCATGCCGAACACGAAGATCAGCATGGTCGTCGTGAAGTAAACGATGATCGGCATCAGGTCGTTGGTCATGGCAGCACTCCAGGGTTAGTCATCTTCTCGCAGCAGTTTGAACACCCAGGCGAGGCCGACGATCTCCAGCAACAACGCGGCGAAGAGCATCAAACGGCCAAGCGGTTCATCGAACATCAGTTGCAGGTGCGCGCGATGCACCAGCATTAAAAACAGAAACGCCAACGGGCCGATGGTGGCGACCAGCATCGTGCTGACTCGGCCCGCACCGGTGGCGGCCATCATTTGGCGGTAGGCCGTCATGCGGTCGCGAACAACGGACGACATGCGTTCGAGTGTCTCGGACAAGTTGCCGCCGGAACCGCGTTGCACGACGAGCGTCGTGGTTAAAAGCTGCATCTCGATCATGCGGACTCGTGCGGCGAGTGACTGCATCACGGCGTCGAACGAGCGGCCCATTTCCAGTTGTCGGCTGCACTGCCGGAACTCGGCGGCGAGCGGGCCGCTCAACTCGGCCGCGCACACGTCCAGCGCTTGATCGACGCTCTTGCCGGCGCGAGTGGTTCGAGCCAGCATGTCGAGCAGGACGGGCAGTTCCTCGCGGATCGCTCTCATGCGGCGCAGGCGAAGCAGTGAGACGTATCCCAGTGGAATGAGCAGACCGACGAGCGCTGCGGCGATACCCACGAGCGGGTCGTCTTCAAAGAACCCAAAGCCACCTCCCGGCACGATCGCGCACAACATCAACACAAGGAAGAACGTGGTCGAGTTCATCGCCGAGCCTGATTCGAGCACGAGTCGTTCAAAGCCTTGGTCGATCCGGCCGCTCAAGTCCTTCGCGGGGATGGCGTCGAAGACATTCGGAATGCGGCGTATGCGGCGCGGCATCGAGGCGGAACCGGTCCCGCCAGCACCGGCGAAGAACAAATCGCGAACCCACATCCCAACCGCGAACGCGGTCAGCGTGAGCGACATGAAGACGATGATTGAGACGGTCGTGATATCCACGATAAGTGTCCTTCGCGTTCTACGTAGCCGTCACGCTCCGCGTGACGAGCCGATCAGCATTCCGGCGTTAATTCAATCAGGCGTCAAACCAGCGTTCGGCTCATCACGCGGAGCGTGATGGCTACGTTGCGGGCAGAGCCCACGTTACGTACTCACGGGAATTCGGCGTTTATCAAACAGGTTGTCAGAGAGGCGGAGCCCGCAGGCTCGCAGGCGGTTGAGGCACAGCGGGCGGTGGCCGGTGAAGTAGAACTCGCCCTGAGCGATCCCTTGCTCGTTGATGCCGGTCTGCTCGAAGCCGAAGACATCTTCCAAGTGAAAACCACCTTCGGCAAAACCGACGATTTCGGAAACTTGCATGACGCGGCGGACGCCTCCCTTGAGTCGGGCCAGATGCACGACCAAGGAAATGCCCGACGCGATGTATTGCCGCACGACCGGGATCGGCAGATCAAAGCCGCTCATTGCGACCATCATCTCCAGACGAGCCAGCGCGTCGCGGGAGTCGTTCGCGTGGATCGTGGTCAACGAACCTTCGTGGCCGGTGTTCATCGCTTGCAGCATGTCGATCGCTTCGGAACCGCGAACTTCGCCCACGATGATGCGATCGGGCCGCATTCTCAACGCGTTGCGGACGAGCGAGCGTTGCGTGATCTCGCCGGTCCCTTCGTTGTTCGGAGAGCGAGTCTCCAAGCGGATGACGTGGCGATGCAGCAACTGCAACTCGGCCGAGTCTTCGATCGTCACCAGCCGTTCGTCGTGCGGAATGAACTTGGCCAGCGCGTTGAGCATCGTCGTCTTACCGGCACCCGTTCCTCCGGAGATCAGAAAGCTGACTCGCGCGTCGATTGCAGCGGCGAGGAATTCGACAATTTCCTGCTCGATCGAATGTTTCGCGACCAAGTCTTCGATCTGCATCGGTCGGCGACCGAAGCGGCGAATCGACAGCGTCGGGCCATTCAGGGCCAGCGGTCGAATCACCGCGTTCACACGCGAGCCATCCGGCAGCCGAGCATCGACCATCGGGCTGACTTCATCAATACGGCGACCGACTCGCGAGACGATCCGCTGAATGATCCGCATCAAATGCTTCTCGTCAGCGAAGACCACTCCGGCCGGTTCCAATCGCCCATGTCGTTCCAGAAAAACTTCCGTGGGCGAGTTGACCAGGATGTCGCTGATCGAGTCATCCCGCATCAAGACTTCCAACGGACCGAGTCCGAAGACTTCGTCGAGCATCTCGGCTTCGAGCCGTTCGCGCAAAGCCATGTTGGACTTCGGAACTTCTTCAGCGACGAGTTCGGCTGCCAGAGTTTTCACCTCGCCGGACAGTTCTTGTTCGGAGACGTGAGCCAGCAGGCTGAGGTCCAACGAATCCACGAGCTTCTCGTGAATGCGAACTTTCAGCCGCTGATACTCCAGCTCTGCGGCATCGACGTCCCCATCCGTGTCGGCGGACACACCAGGAAGTTCGACCATCATTGTTCGAGATTGAATGAACGGCACGATCCGTCCTCCCGTCTTTTCTGTAGGACGGGCACTCTTGCCCGTCTCTTGGCGACTTTGACTATCGACTCGTTTAACCGCACGCCGCAGGCACGCGCGGTTTACATCGTCTCGGCGTTTCCATGTCTCATCCGACGCGCGTGCCTGCGGCGTGCGGTTAAACGATTCACTCAGCGTTGAAACTGAGACTGAGCCGTATTGATGCCAGCCGGTGCTGACGGATTTCCCACGACTGGCGTGCGGATCGGCGCGTCCGCATTCACATCCTGCGAGTGATCATCGAAGTTGATGACGTTTCGAGCCGATCCCATATAAACCTCCATCGTCCGCTTTTTGGGAATCGGCTTGATTCCCAGCAAGTCATCGAGCGTCAGTCGCTCGCTGGCGTTACCGACGAAGCGGTCCACTCGACCATCCGCCAAATCTCGATCGGCCTTGGCAATCGCTCCGACCAAAGCCGCTGCGATTTGATCGTCATCCGCCTGATCATCAACGACGAGCTTCTCTGGTTGCGTCGCACTGCGCGTCGCAGGCTTGACCGCGTTGACGTGTCGCGGCGGGACCGTTTGGAACTCTTCGTCCGGCGTCGGTACGAGGTCGTTCGTCTTCTTATGCAGGTCCGGCCTCATGCCTCCGCCGACTTCGACGGGGGCGAATTGAAAATCGTCTTTCGGATTTCGCAACGTCAGCGACATGTCGCCACGTCCTTCGACAACCTTCAGAATTTTGGCTTGTTGCGGAGTCACGGCGACCGTCACGGTAGCCGTGCTGGGCTGAGAGGGAGACTGATCCCGCATTCCCTGAGTCGTGTTGACGTTGAACGCCAGGACTTCGATTCGTTCCAGCAGAGTCAGCGTGACCGCCGGACGCACTCCTTCGGGTTTCGCTCGGAAGATCACATCCACGATCGAACCTGGCACCGCGAAGCCATTGACCGAACCGACATTTTCAATCGGAACAGTCACAGCGCGATAACCGGCTTGCAGCCGCTCGTCGATGTCTGGGCCTGCTCCATCCGGGAAGAAGT
>JANNDA010000925.1:0-4046 GCA_031387195.1 Planctomyces sp.
GGCTGGCGTATTACGCGTCGCACATGACGCTGATTCGCGATCTCGGTGTCATGCAACTGGACGAGAACGGAATGTGGATCGCACAGCCGCTCGACCAGTTTGAGCAGATGACGCCAGACGAGTGCTTGCTGCCTCCGTCTATTCCGGATCAATGGTTCAAAGACCTCGACGCAGCGGGATCGCCTGGAACAGAGGCCGGAAAACTCACCGTGCCGACTCCACCGGCCCCGTTCGCACGATGAGCGTTTCATCGCGGCTTCACTTCGGTCACTGTCAAATGTTTTTCGTGAGACTCGTTTCAGCAAACATTGATCAATGGCTCGTCGAGCGAGCCGCTCCTGCATACGATGACACGACTTTGCTGACTCACCGAGATTGGCCTGCCCTGTGACCTACCGATAAGCCCTCAAACTCCCAGCCCGTCTCCGTGCATCGCGGAGCCGGTTCTCGGAGCCCGCTCCGCTCTGAAGTGAGACCAGAACCATGAAACTTGAAACTCGATCGTCTGCGGATGATGTGATCTTTCGGTTTAAGCACGAACGCCCAACTCGTGGACCGGGCCGAGTGGTTCTCGGAGTCCTCTTTGTCGCGGCACTCACCCTGGGCGGTGTCAGTTACTTTGGGTCGGGCTCGAAGAAATCGGGAGAGGCGGATGGCTCAACTCTCGCCAGCGTCAGTGGGGCACTGACACATACCGCCGCTCGCTCGCGTCTGTTGATCACGGTGGTCGCAGCGGGGAATCTCGAAAGCTCAAAGAATCTCGAAGTGAAGTGCCAAGTCGCCGGCGGCAGCTCGATCTTGTGGATCGTTCCGGATGGCAAAGAAGTGGAACAAGGCGAAGTCATCGTCAAGCTGGATCAATCGTCGATCGACGATCTGCTCAACTCACAACGCATCAATCTTGAGAAGGCGATGGCCTCGAAGATTCAGGCCCAAGAGGATCACGGAGCGGCGATCCTTTCGGTGCAGGAATACGACGAGGGGACGTTTCTGAAGGAGCAGCAAATCGCGGAAGCGAACATCAACATCGCTCAAGAAAACTTGCGGAGTTCGCAGAACCTGCTGGAACACACGCGCAAGATGTCGCGCAAAGGCTTCGTGACCGCACTGCAAGTTGAGGCGGATGAGTTTTCGGTCGAACGCTCAAAGTTGGAATTGGAGTCTGCGAAGCTCTCGAAAAAAGTGCTGAAAGATTTCACGCGTGAAAAAACGCTGAAAGACCTCAGAGCGAAACGTGAGGCGGCGGCCGCGAAGGAACGTGCAGAGCAAGCGGGATTCAAGCTCGAAAGTGATCGGCTCGAACGCTTGGAGCGGCAGGTTCGGAACTGCGAAATCAAAGCACCGCAAAACGGCATGGTGATCTACGCCAATGATCAAGGCTCCGGTCGCGGCGGCGGATCGTCGTCCGTGAAGATCGAAGAAGGGGCGATGGTTCGCGAATCGCAAACGATTCTGCGACTGCCGGATTTGGCCAACATGCAGGTCAAGATGACGGTTCACGAAAGCAAGATCGAACAACTGAAGGTCGGCATGCCCGCGAACATTCGCGTGACCGATCGTGAGTTCCAAGGCAAGATCGTGGCGATCGCCAATCAGCCCGAACCGGGGAGTTGGTTTCAATCCAACATCAAGGAATACGCGACAATCGTGAAGATCGACGGCGCTGCGGAGAGCCTGAAGCCTGGCCTGACGGCGGAGACCGAGGTGCTGATCGCTGACTTGCCGAATGTCATCGCCGTCCCGGTGAGTTGTGTGGTCGAACAATCGGGCAAGTACCTTGCGTGGGTTGTCACTGGCCCGAACAAAATTGAGAAACGGACGCTGCTTGTCGGTATGACGAATCAGAAATTGATCGAAGTCTCCGATGGTCTTCGTGAGGGTGACGTTGTGCTCTTGAATCCACGAGCCATCGTCGAAGAGGCTCGGAAAGAGGAACCTCGTGCCGCACCGAGCGAAGGTGAATCGAACAAGAAATTTGGCAGTTCGTCAGCGAAGAGCGACGTAGGTTCCACCAAGAATGGAGCAGCGGGTAACGACAAGAAAATGGCCGAAGCACCGGAAGAGAAGCCGAAATCGACCGACGGACAAAGTGCTACCGGAACGCCGAAGGCAGCCGGTGGATTCAAGATGCCAACGGTGACCGACATCATGAAGCAAGACGCTGACAAGGATGGCAAGATCAGCAAAGAAGAAGCCGACGAACGCATGAAGCAACGCTGGGAGCAGAACGACACAAACGCCGACGGATTTGTCGATCGCGCCGAAGCGAAAGAGATGGTAGACCGCATGGCGAAGTTCATGAAACAGCGCCAAGAGCAAGGTGGCGGTGGTCCGCCTGCGGCACCGGGCGGGCAATAGTTCGCCGGATAAACGGCAGTCAGGAACATGCGATGTCAGACAATTTTCCGCCTCTCGAAAACTTGGTGGTCCCTCCAGAAATCGAAGCCCATTTCGAGGGCGAATGGATTGCTTGGGACACGGATTCGTGCTCAGTGCTCGCTCATGCCCCGGACTTGGGGGACATCGTCGCGGACACTCGCGAGTTGGTAGCCAACGGCAAGCTGATCTATTTTCATCACATCCTGAAGCCGGGAACGGTTCTGGTGGGAGGGATGTGGTAAATGCGTTTCCCAACGTTGACGGTTCGGAATTGTTCTCGCCCAGTTGTTTCGCTCCTCATTGAGTCACCGCACGGTAGTCGGATTCTGGTGGATGCGTTGGTGGATACTGGCTCTGACGTCACGCTGTTGACTCCTTCAGCCGCCGACTTGCTGCAACTCGATTTGACGAATTGTCCCGACGTGGAAATTCAATCCGCTTTGGGAACGACGGGAACGTACCGGCGGCTGGAACTGAATCTGGAACTGCGCCGGCCGCCTGAGGTGTTTCGTTGGCGAACGCCGGTTGGCGTTGTCAGCCGACGATTGGCCTATTGCATCTTGGGTATCCAGGGATTCTTCGAGTTTTTCCGCATGACCTACGATGCTCACGGTCGGTGGATCGAAATTGAGCCCAGCCAAGTGCTTCCTTCAGAGTAAACGAAGCCAAAAGCGTCAATGAGCAATGACGACGCAGGCCCCTCGCTTGTGCTTCGGGCTTGTGTGAGATGAGAAAGTGCGAACGTGCTGATTAGTTTTTTTCGGACGATCTACAACGGCTTCAAAAGCCTGATGCTGCACAAGCTCCGCGCGAGCTTGGCAATGCTCGGCATTTTGATTGGCGTGACGGCAGTGATCTGGCTGGTCGCGCTCGGCGAAGGGGTCAGCTACCAAGCTCAGCAGCAAATCAAAGAACTCGGTGCGACGAACATCATCATCAAAAGTGTGAAGTCCGTCGGCGGCTCAAAAGGTTCGGCGGGCAGCTTCTTCATCGAGTACGGTCTGACCCGCGACGACTTCGATCGAATTAAGACAATCCCAACGGTCAACCTCAAAGTTCCGATGCGCGATACTCCAAAAGAGGCTCGCTTTCTCGACCGCAAATGTGACGTGCGGTTCATGGGATGCACGCCGGACTATTTCAAACTCAATCATCTTTCGATGGAACGAGGCCGCTTCATCACCGATCGCGACGGTGCCGAGCGCCACAATTACTGCGTCATCGGCAGCGAGGCCGCGCTGCAACTTTTCCCGTATGAAGACCCGATTGGCCGAGCGGTCAAGATCGACAACGACTTCTATGTCATCGTCGGCCAAACGGCGAGCCGTCTCCCTTCAGCGTCAATCGGCAGTAGTCTCGAAGGCCGCGACTACAACACCGACATCTATATTCCGCTGGCCACATTTCGAGCACGTATCGGCGACCAAGTCTTGATCGCTCGCGCCGGCGGACGCGAGGGCGAGATCGTACAGTTGAATCAAATCACAGTCGGCGTCGAGAAGATCGAGCAGGTGGAACAGACCGCCGACCTGATCAAGACATTGCTCGAAAAATATCACAAGATCCCGGACTACGCGGTCATCGTCCCCAAAGAGTTGCTGCGTCAGGCGGAGATGCTCCGCATGATGTTCAACGCGCTGCTGGTGGTAATCGCAGGCATCTCGCTG